>CALCUV010000122.1 GCA_937906765.1 uncultured Prevotella sp. | reverse complement strand
GTTAATCAGGGGGTCGTTGGTTCAAGCCCATCCTGAAGCGCACAAAGCGCCACTTGCATTGCAGGTGGCGCTTTTTTGTTGTGGTCAAGGGGAAGTAATGGAGACTACGGCAAGGATATAGAAGTTGAGTCAAGTTGATTTTCATGAAGCAGAAGGCGCCACCGCTTGGACAACTGGAGTGTTTGAGCGCTTTCAGCGTACCACCTGGTTATGTAGCGGATACGCCTTCTGCGTCTAAAATATGGGGAAATCAACTGCTATTTTATTGTAAAAAAAATATCCACATCACCCATTTATCGGTGATGTGGATATTTTTAATATAGTGTTTCCAAGTTTAGCAGATGGGCGTCATTTATGCGCACCCTTTATGCTTAGACGTTAAAGCGGAAGTGCATGATGTCGCCATCCTGCACTACGTATTCCTTGCCTTCAACACGCATGAGACCGGCTTCCTTAACTGCTGCTTCCGAACCGAGATTGATGAAGTCTTCATACTTAATAACTTCAGCACGAATGAAACCCTTTTCAAAGTCTGTGTGAATCACGCCTGCGCATTGGGGCGCTTTCCAACCACGGCGATAGGTCCATGCACGCACTTCTTGGACTCCGGATGTGATGTAAGTTTCAAGTTCGAGCATCTTATAGGCCGCCTTAATCAAGCGATTACAACCCGACTCTTCAAGTCCAACATCCTGAAGGAACATTTGGCGTTCCTCGTAAGTTTCCAACTCTGCGATGTCAGCCTCTGTCTGTGCTGCAACCACAAGAATCTCAGCGTTTTCATCCTTTACTGCTTCGCGCACACGCTCTACGTATTCGTTGCCCGTAGCTGCCGAAGCCTCATCCACATTACAGCAGTAAAGCACGGGCTTTGCCGTAAGAAGGAAAAGATTCTTTGCTGCAAGTTCTTCGTCCTTAGTATCAAACGTTACGGTGCGAGCACTTTTACCAGCGAGAAGTGCTTCGCGGATCGCCATGAGTACGTCATACTCCAATTTTGCTTGCTTGTCGCCACCCACTTTAGCAATTTTCTCTACGCGCTTAATGCGATTTTCAACCGTGTCAAGGTCCTTGAGTTGGAGTTCGGTATCTATAATTTCTTTATCGCGAACGGGGTCAACAGAACCGTCAACGTGCACCACATTGTCATTATCAAAGCAGCGCAACACGTGAATAATAGCGTCTGTTTCACGGATGTTACCAAGAAACTGATTTCCGAGACCTTCGCCCTTAGACGCGCCCTTCACCAAACCTGCAATATCTACGATTTCAACGGTAGTGGGAACGATACGATTGGGATTGATGAGTTCGGCAATCTTCGTCAAACGTTCGTCGGGCACAGTGATGACACCCACATTGGGTTCGATGGTGCAGAAAGGGAAGTTAGCTGACTGCGCTTTCGCATTGCTCAAGCAGTTAAAGAGAGTTGACTTACCAACATTGGGTAAGCCTACAATTCCACATTGTAAAGCCATGTATGTATAGTATTTTTATTTCGAGTGCAAAGGTACGATTTTAAAAGGAGAAAGCGGAGGATAAAATGGAGAAAGCAGAGCGGAGGAAGGAGAAATGTGATATTTGATAGGGGAAATATTCCGAACGGCGCTCTCCCCCTGTTTTGAACTGTCCCCAAAAAGTTGGACAGTTAAAATATTACCCAGTCTGGTAGAGT
>CALCUV010000121.1 GCA_937906765.1 uncultured Prevotella sp. | reverse complement strand
ATTCCTGCCTCAGGTGAAAAACGTCATAGCAATATCCTCGGGCAAAGGCGGTGTGGGCAAGTCCACAGTGTCGGCCAATCTGGCTATTGCCCTTGCACGCTTGGGCTATAAAGTAGGCCTTCTCGATGCCGACATCTTTGGTCCCTCTGTGCCCAAAATGTTCCAGTTGGAGCAGGTGGATATCTTCGCCGAAATGGTTGAAGGTCGCCAACTCGTCATCCCCGCATATAAATATGGAGTAGAACTCCTCTCTATCGGCTTCTTCGTTAACCCCACGACCGCCACACTTTGGAGAGGCGGCATGGCAAGCAACGCTCTGAAGCAACTCATTGCCGATGCCAAATGGGGAGAACTCGATTACATGATTTTAGATACCCCTCCCGGCACCAGCGATATACATCTTACGCTCCTTCAAAACTTAGCCATCACTGGGGCAGTCATTGTATCGACGCCACAACAGGTTGCCTTGGCCGACGCTCGCAAGGGCATTGACATGTATCAGAATGAGAAGGTCAACGTTCCCATTCTCGGCCTCGTGGAAAACATGGCGTGGTTCACCCCTGCCGAACTCCCCGAAAACAAGTACTATCTTTTTGGCAAGGAAGGCGTGAAGCGCTTGGCGGAAGAGATGAACGTGCCCCTACTTGGTCAAATCCCCATCGTTCAAAGTATTTGCGAGAGCGGTGATGAGGGAGCGCCTATTTCCATTAACACGGAAACCATGACGGCTCAGGCATTCCGCACGCTTGCTGAGAATGTCGTGCGCAAGACGGAGCGACGCAATGCCGAACTTCCCGCAACTACGATTGTGGAAATGAAGAAGTAAACCGCCTAAAGTTCACTTCTTTAAATCCCTATTAGACCCCCTTGAAATTATTAGTAACTTAGGAAAAACTTAGAGTAACTTTGTTTTCATTAAGTCACTAATAATTTTCACTAAAACTATTTTTCTAAACTCCATCTTAAATCTACACCATTTCATGCTTAAGAAGTTCACCCTTTCCCTGCTTTGCGCAACTCCCCTTATGGGTATGGCGCAGGACCAAAAGGAACCTTGGTTGAATCCCTTGGTAAACCGTGTGAATTGCGAGGCACCCCGTTCGCCCTTCTTTGCTTTCGAGTCTGCCGAACTGGCAGAAGCGGGTTGTAAAGCGCAATCCGAACGCTACCTTTCCTTGGAAGGTATGTGGAAATTCAAGTTCGTGACGCACCATTACGACCGTCCGAAAAACTTCTACACTACGGATTTCGACGATTCGCTTTGGGAGGACTTCCCCGTGCCTGGGCTTTTCGAACTCAACGGATATGGCGACGCCATTTACAAGAATATTGGCTACGCTTGGGCAACGCAGTTTGAGAAAAACCCTCCCTACGTTGAGGAGAAGAACAACTACACGGGCTCTTACCGTAAGGTGGTGGAAATTCCCGCAGACTGGAAGGGCGAACAGATTTATATGCACATCGGTTCGGCAACTTCCAACCTCACACTTTGGGTGAATGGTAAGGAAGTGGGATATGCCGAAGACAGCAAGGTAGCGGCGGAATTCGACCTTACGAAGTATCTCAAGCCGGGCGAAAAGAATCTCATCGCTATGCAGGTTATGCGTTGGTGTGACGGTTCTTATTTCGAGGATCAGGACTTCTGGCGCCTCACAGGTATTGCTCGTGAGGTCTATCTCTATTCTCGCCCCAAGAGTCAGATTGCCGACCTCCGCATTGAGGCAGATTTGACCGACAATTTCACAAACGGCGCCCTCTCTGTGGCGCTCGACCTTGCGAATGCCAAGGGTAAGAACGTGAGTCTCTCACTCACCGACGCCCAGGGCAAAGTCGTTGCTTCGACAAACGCTCCCGCCGTGGCGAAAGGCACACAGCAATTTGATTTCACCATTGATAAGGCGCACGCTTGGACCGCCGAAACGCCCTATCTCTATACCCTCAGCGTGAATCTCACGGACAAGGACGGCAAGGCCTTGGAGTGCATCCAGCAAAAGGTGGGTTTCCGCAACGTTGAGATTAAGGGTGGTCAGTTCTTGGTGAACGGTCAACCCGTACTCATTAAGGGTGCCAACCGTCACGAAATGGATCCTGACGGAGGTTATCTTGTGAGCGACGAACGCATGATTGAGGACATCCGCATCATGAAGGAGCACAACATTAACGCAGTGCGTACGTGCCATTACCCTGATGATCCCCGCTGGTACGACCTTTGCGACAAGTATGGTCTTTACGTCGTTGCCGAAGCCAATATTGAAAGCCACGGCATGGGTTATGGCGAAACGACTTTGGCACGCGTGCCCCTCTATGAGCAGACCCACATGGAGCGTAATAAGAATAATGTGTTTACGTTCAAAAACCATCCCTCGATTGTGACGTGGAGTATGGGTAATGAGGCAGGTCATGGCGTGAATTTCGATAAGGTTTACGACTGGATTAAAGCCTATGACACGAAACGCCCAGTGCAGTACGAACGTGCGGGAACGGAGCGCGCCACAGATATTTATTGTCCGATGTATGCCCATCTCGGTTGGGTGCATGGCTATTGTCAGAAGAACAATGACCGTCCCATGATCCAGTGTGAGTATGCTCATGCCATGGGTAACTCTATGGGTGGTTTCGCCGACTATTGGGAACTCATCCGTCACTATCCTAATTACCAGGGAGGCTTTATCTGGGACTTCGTTGACCAAGGTTTGCGCGTGA
>CALCUV010000120.1 GCA_937906765.1 uncultured Prevotella sp. | reverse complement strand
GAATCATCACCTTCATTTCGCCGTGCCTGCTTCCCATGCTGCCCATCTATATTTCCTATTTCGCGGGAGGAGGAGAACGCAGCGGTTGGAAGACGCTGAAGGGTGCGCTTGGATTTGTCAATCTTGATGCCGGCTTCGGCAAGGAGTGCCATCGTGTCGTCATGAAGGCGACCTTTCGACTGTATTGCTATACGTAACATAGAAGTTAGACTTGTGTTAGTGTTAATTCAAAAAAATATCGAGGCTCACCCCATCACAACATCGGGAGAGCCTCGAGAATAAGAGTTATATCACTTAGATACACACCGTTTACACACGTCTCAACCCGCCTTTTGGTAGGAAATGATGGTGAAAACGATTATGTGTATTCTGAGTCTGCATAGTTTGTGTGTTGTTTCGTTGGCAAATATAGGGGTTATATTTCAAAATGGCAAGAGAAAACGGAAATTTAATTACATTTTGTTTGATTAAGTTGCTTAAAATGGAATTTTGTGGTAGTTGTGAAAGGATTCTTTCACGTTTCGCGTCGCCCTCATCCAGACCTCCTTTTTACAGAAATAGAAATGGGAAAAACAAACCCTCAAATTCTTTTTCTAAAGTTACTTTGAATTTTACTTTAGTCTCTTTTTGTTTTCATTAAAATAATGGGCATAAAAAAACCGTGAAGCAGACGGGGGATTCAGTGTCTGCTTCACGGTTATATAAATAAATGAGTATGAACTGTTACCACGTTGCGTCCACTGCATAGGGGAAGCAGCGACAGGGATCGGCGAAAGTGGCGATGCTTTCTGCGAGTGCCGCGGCATTGGGTTGGAGTTTGCCCTTAAATACCTGCTTGCCGTTTACAAAAACCGTGACTGCGCGCTTGGGGTTAAAGAGACGATCGTCAAGGAAAATGCGTAACTTTCCGTGGGCAGAGGGAGTGCAGTGCTTCACTTGGCTTAAGGGAATACCCATTCCCGGATCGCGAATCGTAATTTCGTAAGCCACGTGGTCGGCAGTAATGTAAATCTCGTTCTTACGGGTTTCGTAGGTGTAGAACGTGCGGTTGCCAGCGCTGTCTGCCACTTCTTCCACCACCTTTAGGTTGTAGAAGGCATTGCGCTTCCAGCCGTCCATCTCAAAATTCTCCCAGCGGAACACTTGAGGCGCTGCGTTGCGCACATGTTCGGCCAACCAGGGCGTTGTAGGCGCATAGTCAATGCTATGTCCGCGCCCCTCGGGAAGATGAATCCAATGGCGGTAATAACCTGGGAAATGAGCCGCTAAAGTATCGAGAGCGGCACCCGTGCGACGGGTTAAAATGTCGCGATAATAGGCGCGGTCGAGTTCACCTGTGCGAAGCGAGAAAGCCGTGTGCATTAAGTTTTCAGCAGGAGCATTCTGGAGCGGTTCGCCTCCCGCCATCGGACCCGCACCTGCGAGATAGTCGGCATAGAAACTCGCTAAGCGCTGACTGCCATAACCTCCCTCGGAAATTCCAAAGAAATAAAGGCGAAGGGGATTGATGTTTTTATCCACGAGTGCGCTACGCAACACGTGTTGCCACACATATTGCTTGCCACGTTGCCACCAGCGGTAATATTCTCCCTCATTCGGAATCTGAGGAACGAGATAAGCGCTCGGACCGTCCTTGAAATAATTGGCAAGTTTGAGTCCCGTAGCCCATTCATTCGCTTTCGGTCCCGAACCATGGAGATAAAGGAAGAAGGGATAACCCTCGGCAGGCTTTTCTCCCTTTGTGCCGTAGTAATAAGGCATGCGGGCGTTGGGTTCTAAGGTTTCGGGAATTTCGTATGCCCCTTGTGAGTCGGCAGAAATCGCTTGCTTGGTGTAACAAGAGGCTTCCGTGAAACTTTCTTGCCAAAGTGTCCATGCTTCGTCGGCAGAAATCTGTGCTGTTTGTAATGTAGCATCAGGCGCAGGAGCAAGTGTTCCGGCGGGAGCACTAATGACTTTCTTGAAGTAATCCTTAATGGCAACAGACGGTGATTGTGCAGTTGCTAAAAGGGGGAAGAGAGCGAGGAGGATAGATGTTTTTTTCATGATGTAAGTATCATTTATCTTAAACATACCCCCTTCCCGACTAAAGTCGGTACTTAAGTACCGCCAAAGGCGGGGAGGGGGTATGTTTAATAGGTTAATTTATAGCGTTCCAAACTTAAACGAAAAGGCTTCTGACTAAGAAGAAAAGGAGTGGCATGAGGAGCGCAGGGAGTAGGTTAATGGTCTTACAATCCTTGATATGCATCACGCCAAGCCCGGCTGCCGCGATAAGCACTCCCCCAACGATGGAGGTTTCTGCCACCAATTCGTCGGAGATTAAGTCTGCCGACATTTTTGCAATAAGATAAAAACCGCCTTGCCAAAGGAAAACGAAAATGGCAGTGAGTGCCGTCCAAATACCATAGGAAGAGGCGATAACAATCATCGTTACGAGGTTTAAGATAGCCACTGTCATGAGATACGTACTATCTCCCTTGAGCGCCAAAAGCACAGGGCCCATCATGGAAAGCGTTCCGACGCAGCACAGGAGTACTGCCGTCGTGATTCCTTGAGCAATGTCGTTCCCACTTCCTTTACTAACTTTCTGTGTGGCTCTCTCCATGCGTTGGTCAAAACGAAGAGCGGTGCCGATAAGTCCCCCAACGGAAAGACAACCAATAAAGAGCACGGGATAGTTAGACGCTTTCATGTTTTCCATAGCGACGCTGACGCCCAAGACTAATGCCGCGAGTCCCATGGCAGTGTTCATCACCGTGATGTATTTGTCGCGAATCACTCTTTTGGCAATGGCGCCGATAAGGCTACCAAGAATTACGGTAAAGGCGTTAAGGAGGAGGTAGAACATAGGATTTAGAAAGGAGAAATGAGAAAGGAGAAATGAGAAATGCCTTGCGGGGCGGTACTTCTCGTTTGATGTAAAGAGTGTATGGTGGAGTGAGGGGGAATGTAAGGGGAGTCGGTTTTGCTGAGTAGGAAGAATTTAGAAAAGTAAAGCAACCCGCATGGTAACTTTCTCCTTTCTCATTTCTCCTTTCTCATTTCCTAATTCCCTTCCCTCAAAAAGTCGAACATGTCAAAGAGTTCGTCCTTCGTGGCATGCTGATTGAGGCAGATGTCGCCGACATTGTTGAGGAGGGTAAAGTTAATGACGCCACCCACATTCTTCTTGTCGTGCGTCATGTAGTCGTAGAGTTGCTCGTATTGCTTACAGGTGAAATCAAATTTGCCGTAGTGCTCATTAATATACTGAACCGTTTGGCGCATTCGGTCAGTAGGGAAACCTAATTTCGTTGCGCTGAGGTATAACTCACCGGCAAGTCCCCACGCTACGGCATAACCGTGAAGCAAGACACGATTTTCGTGCAGGGCAAGACTTTCAAAGGCGTGCGCCGTAGTATGCCCGAGGTTTAAGGCTTTACGAATACCTTTTTCCGTAGGATCTTCTGCCACAATGCGACGCTTGACGTCGATGCTTTGGCGCACAAGGTCTTGAAGGAGGGAATAATCGGGCTGGGAGAGTTCGAAATTCAGGTGCGTTGCCCACATATCTACGCCGTCAAGTAATGCATGTTTGAGCATTTCGGCATAACCCGAGCGTAAGTTTGGAGCGTCGAGGGTGCGAAGAAACTGCGTGTCGATGATGACGGCTTCAGCTTCGCGAAAGACTCCAATTTCGTTTTTCAACCCATTAAAGTTAATTCCCGTCTTACCGCCAACGGCTGCGTCAACCATTGCAAGGAGCGTTGTGGGAATGTTAATGAAGGGAATGCCTCTCTTAAACGTAGCAGCAGCAAATCCTCCGAGGTCTGTAACCATTCCGCCGCCAAGGCAAAGTAAGAGCGAGTGGCGACTTCCTCCACCATTGCCAAGCGCTTCCCACACCGTGGCAAGACTTTCTAACGTCTTGTTCGCGTCGGTACTCCCAATCGTGATGTGCTGAGCATTGCTAACCGCCACACTACTCTTCAGCAGGGGCAAGCAACACTCCTGCGTAGTCGTGTCAGTCAGCACGAACACACGGTCGGGCGCAAGTTGCGCGACAAGACTATCTAATTCGTTGCAAAGGTTTTGCGCGTAAATGATTTGTTGCATAGGTTGGGAAATGAGAAAGGAGAAATGAGAAAGGAGAAATGCCATGCGGGGTATAACCCTCACCTCGTTCAGTATTTGCAATTTGATGACAGGGAGCACATTTCTCCTTTCTCCTTTTTCCTTTCTCCTTTAATTTAGAATTTCACTCCTTCAAAATCCTCAATCTTCTCGCGCATCCAAGTGGGAATTTCCACGGGCGATTGCTGAGAGAGGGAGAAGGTAACCACTACTGTGTAGCATTCGCAGAGTATCTTTTGCGTCTTAACGTTCACCGCTTGTTGGTGGAAGGTAATGCTTTTCGACCCAAGGCGAGAGATGCGTGTCTGCATTTCGATTTCGTCGCCGTGGAAGATAGGGTAGAAGAAATCCGCCTTGATGTTTGCCACCACGGGTACAATGTCGCGGCGGTAAAACTCACGGTCGATGAGGTTCATGAGATAATCTTCCTTGCCCAAGTCGTAATAGGCGAGGTAAGCATTATTGTTGATATGTCCGAATCCGTCAACGTCATTAAAACGTAACTGAATGGGGATGCGGCGTTTGAATACGGGTTCCATAGTCGTTATTTTGTTTTTGTGAAAAGACTCAAAATAGGTGCGCTTTCTGAAAGTCTAAAAACGATACCTATTATAGTGAGAATTATAAGTGACTTAGTTGAAATTAAGTTACTAACAATTTGAATTCTAAGTAACTTAATTTTGGGGAATTGAGATGCAATTCTCGTGGAGATACTAACCTGTTGAATCTTAAAAGAAATTGCGCGCCACGCTTCTCATGCGTCCGCGATCGGGAACGAAATCCAGCGTATCATCATCAATACGGAAAAATTCGCGTAGGGCATAGATGTTGTGCTCTTCGTCTGTCGTGCAATTCTCACGCTTGCGGAAGAGGTGGTTTCTCGCATCCAGAATCTCCACTGCGTCATGGTTGTAATCAGCAGGTTCACCGCTGGTGCGTATTTCGGCAACGACGAATCGTTCGAGGGCATCTATAAAGTTTTCCATAAGACTTGCAAAGATACAAATTTCTTTACGGAGGGCTTGGAAATCAACGGAGAATTTTCGGTATTATATAAATATTGTGTACGTCGGTCTCTAAAACGACGCTTTTTCAGTTTCCATTCCCCGTTATTCTTTAGAAATGTCTTAAATTTGCAAGATATTAGGGCGTTTGCCCTCTTAAAGTTTAGAAGACTATGATGAAAGGAAAACATATCGTTTTGGGCATCACCGGAAGCATTGCTGCTTACAAGGCATGCCAACTCATTCGCCTCTTTGTGAAAGCTGGTGCCGAGGTTCAGGTAGTTATTACTCCCGCAGGTAAGGAGTTTATCACGCCTGTTACGCTCTCGGCGCTCTCTTCGAATCCCGTGATTAGCGAATTCTTTGCGCAGCGCGACGGTTCGTGGCATAGTCATGTGGACCTCGGACAATGGGCGGACGTTATGGTCATTGCTCCCGCCACAGCCTCTTCTATTGGCAAAATGGCGAATGGCATTGCCGACAATATGCTGATTACGACCTACCTTTCGATGAAGGCGCCCGTGTTTGTGGCTCCCGCGATGGACTTGGATATGTTTGCGCATCCCTCTACGCAACAAAACCTTGACCGCCTCCGTTCCTTTGGCAATCATATCATTGAACCCGCTTCGGGAGAGTTGGCCTCTCACCTTGTAGGTAAAGGCAGAATGGAGGAACCCGAAGTGATTTTCGACCACATCGCTCGCTTTTTTGCGCAACAGCAAGGTCCGAAGCGCCGTGTCTTGATTACGGCAGGACCTACGTATGAAAAGATTGACCCCGTGCGTTTCATTGGCAACTATTCCAGTGGTAAGATGGGCTATGCCTTAGCGGAGGAATGCGCCAAGCGAGGTTGGGAAGTGGAACTCGTAAGTGGTCCTACGAAACTGGAAGTGAAGCATCCCAATATCCGACGCACGGATGTGGAAAGTGCTACTGAAATGTACGAAGCGGCTACGGCGCTCTTCCCTTCCTGCAATGCCGCAATCATGTGTGCCGCTGTTGCCGACTTTACCGTAGATGCCGTGGCGGCGGAAAAGATTAAGCGTGGCGAAAGTGGGTTGGAACTCAATCTTGTTCCCACGCGTGACATCGCAGCTGCCTTAGGCGCGCAAAAACGTGCCGACCAGCGCCTCGTAGGTTTCGCTCTCGAAACCGTAAATGAGTTGGCGCACGCTCAGGAAAAGTTGCGCCGCAAGCAATTAGACTTTATCGTGCTCAACTCTCTCAACGATGCCGGCGCAGGTTTCCAACACGACACGAATAAAGTGACCATCATTCCCGCAGAAGGCGCTCCCGTGCCCTTCGACCTCAAGTCGAAGACGGAAGTTGCCAACGACATTCTCGATTATCTATGTTCGCTCGATTAAAATACCTCAGCGTTTCTCGCCTTTGGGCATTGCTCCTATGTCTCTGCCTGATGCCCGCCACCCTTTGCGCACAAGAATTGGACGCAAAGGTAACGGTGAATGCGCAAAAGATTGAGGGCACCAACACTGCCGTATTCGAGGCGCTACAGGAGGCACTGAAGGAGTTTATCAATACGCGCCAGTGGACGAATCTCCAATTCCGTCCTAACGAACGCATTTCGTGTAGTTTCTCTATCACGATTGAAAAATACGATGACGCAACGGGCGACGCCACTGCCTCACTCATGGTGCAGAGTTCAAGACCTGTGTATAACAGTGCCTATACGACGACCGTCTTTAGCACAAACGACCCCAACTTTAGCTTTAACTATCGCGAGTTTGACCAACTGGAGTTTAACGCTGACGTAATTGATAAGGACCTCACGGCACTCATTGCCTACTATGCCTATCTCATCATCGGCATGGACTTAGACACGATGGCGCCACTCGGAGGTACGGATGTTTTAGAGACAGCGAAGACCATCGTAACGAATTCCCAAAGTCTGCTTCTCTCTGCCAAGGGTTGGAAAGCCTTTGACGATGAGAAAAATCGCTTTGCCATTATCAACGATTACTTGGATAATGGCATGGAGGACTATCGCAAGTTCCAGTATAAGTATTACCGCGAGGGTTTAGACATTATGGCGGAAAACGCCGACCGAGGTCGTGCCGCGATTACGGAAGCTTTTGACCTTTTAAAGGCAGCTCGTGAAAACAAACCCATGTCCCGTCTGCCCGAACTCTTTACGGAGTACAAGCGTGACGAGATTGTGAACATCTATGTCGGCAAGGCTACGGCGAAAGAGAAGGAAGAACTCTACGAACTCTTGAGCCGTATCAACGCTTCGCAAAATACGTATTGGAGGAAGATACAGAAGTAAAGGAGAAATGAGAAAGGAGAAATGAAAAAGTCCATGCGGATAGTATTCATACGAACTTCTTTCTCACAACTCTTTTAAGACTTCGCCTTCCTACTGCGCCAGCCTCTTTCTCCTTTCTCCTTTTTCCTTTCTCCTTTCAAAAATGTTAACCCACCTCACTATATCCAACTACGCCCTTATTGAAAAACTCGATATTGACTTGTCGAGTGGTTTTTCTGTGATTACGGGTGAAACCGGTGCGGGTAAGAGTATCATCTTAGGCGCACTTGGGTTGATTTGTGGCCAACGTGCGGACGCCAAAGCCTTGAAGGCGGGTGCCGCAAAGTGTCTTATTGAAGCCACCTTCGATGTTTCGGGTCTGCAACTCGAACACTTTTTTGCGGATAACGACATTGATTTCGACGGGGCGGAATGTATTGTGCGCCGTGAGATAACTGCGGCGGGCAAAAGCAGAGCCTTTCTCAACGATACCCCAGTGCAACTCACCTTACTCAAAGAACTTTCGGCGTATATCATTGACATCCATTCGCAACACCGAAACCTCCTCATGGGACGCGAAGATTTTCTGCTTTCTGTCTTAGACGTGATGGCGGATAATGCGGATTGTCGCAAGGATTACGCCAGCGCTTTCCACGCTTATACTGTTGCCGAAAAGGAACTCCGACAACTCCGCGAGCAAGTGGCGAAGGACCAAACGGATACGGAGTACATGCAGTTCCAATTGCAACAACTCGAGGAGGCCAACCTCAAGGAGGGCGAGCAAGAAGAGTTGGAGCAGGAGCAAGAACTCTTGGAGCACGCCGAGGAAATCCGCCAGTCGCTACAAGGTGCCTACACGGTGCTCAACGCTGAGGATTGCGCCGTCACACAACAGTTGCGCCAAGCCGTGAATGCCTTGCGCCAAGTGGAGCGCGTAATGCCCGACGCTGTAAGTTGGGCAGAGCGCTTGGAGAGTTGCAGAATCGAACTCGCCGACCTTGAACAAGACATCGAGCAAGCCGCAGAGCGCACCGAGGCTGACCCTCAGCGACTCGCCTTTCTCGATGAGCGCCTCTCCACCCTCTATAGTTTGCAGAAGAAACACCGCAAGACGAGTGTAGAAGAACTTATCGCCCTGTGCGATTCCCTTTCCGAACAACTCGACCGTATTGAAAACAGCGATGAGTACCTTGCGAAGAAAACACTTGAAGTAGAACAACTCTTTAAGTCGCTTTGCACCATCGGAAAGGCACTTACAAAGACGCGCAAGACGGCTGCCGCAACGCTTCAATCAGGCCTTTGCGAGCGCCTGCAACTTTTAGGCATGCCTGCCGTACAAGTAACCTTCCAAATTACGGAACGCGCCAACCCCGAAACTTCAGGAATGGACGCCGTGACCTTCCTTTTCAGCGCTAACAGAAATGTGCCGATGCAAGATGTTTCGCAAATTGCTTCTGGGGGGGAAATTGCGCGCCTCATGCTTTCCTTGAAGGCCATTCTTTCGGAACATCAAAACCTGCCGACTATCATATTCGACGAAATTGATACAGGAGTTTCCGGTAAGATGGCAGAAAAAATGGCAGAGGTAATGCAAGTGATGGCCAAGTCGTGCCAAGTGATTTGCATCACCCACTTGCCACAGATTGCAGCCCTTGGTGAGGAACATTACTTTGTCTATAAAACAGAACATTCCGATGCAACGACCAGTAGCATAAAACAACTGGACAACGAAGGGCGCATCCGCGAAATTGCAACTATGTTGAGCGGTGCGGAACTTACCCAAGCGGCCATTGAGAATGCCAAAGCGCTCCTTCGCTTGGAGTAGCGGTAAATAAGGTGGCAAAGGGTGGCGCAACTTCGGCAATTTTGCCTGTGTGAACCTCGCTTTCACCCCTCCGAATCTAACGTATGAACAACACAAATAATTATAGGGAATTCTATACGTAACTTAGCGCGTAGAAAGTTACTCTTAGGGCGCCGTATGACTAACATTGTTTTGAGTCTTTCAACCCTTGTTTTTAGCGTCAAAATCATGATGCCAGTTAAGCGCCATTCCCGCAACTATCTTAACCGTTGATTATGAAACAACTTCTTTTCATTCTCCTCCTTCTCCCATTGTCGCTCTTCGGTGCGAAAAAGCCCCATCAGGCAGTGGTAAACTTAATCAGTTATAAGGCTGACGGCACAATTCTTGCCTCAGGTTATGGTTTCTTGCTCAGTGTTGAGGGCAAAACAGTGGTGCCCTACACATTGCTTGAGGGAGCCGTGCGTGCCGAAGTGATAGATGCTAAGGGCAAACGCTATCCTGTGAGTCGCCTTGTCGGAGCCAGTAGCACGTATGACTTGGCGGTGGTGACGCTTGAAGCAAAGAAACCCAAGTTTGACTTCTTCACCGTGGCGACAGACAGTGTTGCCGTTGGGCAAACCTTAAACCTTTACACCTACACCACATCGAAGAAAGCAAAACCCACTGTCGTGGAAACCAAAGTGGTGACACCTTACGCGGGATTCCATTATTATGAAACCACAGCGCCTAACACGCTTCTCAACTTCGGATGTCCGCTTCTCAATGAGGCAGGCGAAGTGGTGGGAATGGTGCAGCGCAACGTGGCAGACAGTGCTACGACCTCGTGTGCGATAGATGCGCGCTTCATTGACCGACTTAAGATTACGGCAGCAAGTACCTTTAATTCCGATCTCCGAAAGATTCGCATCCCCAAGCAACTCCCAGCCGATGAAGAGCAGGCCTTGAGTTACGTACTGATGCTTGATGTGGCCGATTCGTTGTTGACACACACGGCTTACCAAGATTTTAACACGGCCTACCCCAAGAATCCTGAAGGTTACTTGAACTTGGCCAACTTCTTCACCGCCTATGGCAATTATGACCAAGCGCAGGAATACGTTAACCAAGCTTTTGAGGTGAGTGAGAAGAAGGACGAAGTGCATTACGCATTCAGTAAGTTGCTTTATACGTTCGCTAAGTCAGGAGTGCCTGCCTATGCCGATTGGAACGCTAAGAAGGCGGCTGCTGAGGCAAGTGCGGCATACGCTTTGAATCCCATGCCCCTTTATCTCCAACACATGGCATTGTGTAACTATCTTGATGGCGATTATCAGAAGGCTTTGGAAGGTTTTGAGGCAGTTGGTAAGACGGCATTTGCTACGGCGGAAACCTTTTACCGTGCTTCGAAGTGCGTAGAGGCAATGGGTGGCGACACGCTCCGACGTATTGCCTTGCTTGATAGTACGATTGTGCGCTTGCCCAAACCTATTTCTCCACGAAATGCAGGTTATGTGATGGAACGCGCAAACCTTTATTACGAATTGGGAGAATATCGCAAGGCCGTGGAAGATTACAATACCTATGAGAATATAATGGGTGCGAATAACTTGACCGAGCGTTTCTATGCCCTTCGCTCTCAGGTAGAATTGGAAGCACGTATGTTCCAACAAGCACTTGATGACATCCTTTTCGCTATTCGTCGCAATCCCACACACTATTTCTATCAACAGGAATGCGCTCGCATTTACCTTGTCGTAGGTCAGTACGAAAATGCAGTAGCTTACGCTCAAAAATCTCTTGAACTCTACCCCGACAATCCCGAAGCGCATCGCCTTCTTGCCTTTGCCTACGAAAAACTCGGTAATGCCGAGGCTGCAGCATACCATCGCAAGTTAGCTTCGTCAGAAGAAGGAAAATAAAATAGTCATTCCGCAAAATTTTGCACTCGCTTTCCGTTAGGAAAATTTAATCTGGATAGCGCTCTCCTTCTATAAACAGCGGGAGAACGCCATGCGGAAGGAAATACAATAAAAAAAGGAACTACTCCGTTGAGGGTAGTTCCTTTTTTGTGGAATAAATCAGGGAGAAAATCTCACTTAGCCTTTCTTGCGAATCTCTGTGCGACGAATCTTTCCGCTTATGGTCTTCGGAAGTTCGTCAACAAACTCAATAACTCGGGGATATTTGTAAGGAGCAGTGACGCGCTTGACATGGTCTTGGAGTTCCTTAATCAGTTCAGGCGAGGCCTTCTCCTTATATTCCTTTGTGAGAATAATTGTAGCCTTAACAACTTGACCGCGTACCTCATCGGGTACACCAGTTATCGCACATTCTAAAACGGCAGGGTGAGTCATCAACGCACTTTCAACTTCGAAAGGACCAATTCGGTAACCCGAGCTCTTGATAACGTCATCGGTGCGACCAACAAACCAATAGTAGCCATCTTCATCCTTCCATGCAACATCGCCCGTGTAATAAACGCCATCGTGAAGTACTTCGGCAGTACGTTCTGGGTCACGATAGTAACCTTGGAAGAGTCCGACGGGTTTCTTAGTGCCAAATTTTACCACAATTTGGCCTTGTTCTCCCGCTTCTACCGAACGGCCATCCGCATCAATAAGATCTACGTCATATTGTGGGTTAGGCAATCCCATACTTCCGGGTTTGGGCGTTGTCCAAGGCATGTTGCTAATAGTAAGTGTCGTTTCCGTTTGCCCAAATCCCTCCATGAGCGAAATGCCAGTGAGTTCCTTGAATGTATCAAAGACTGCGGGGTTCAAAGCTTCCCCTGCAATCGTACAATATTCCAGTGCCGAAAGGTCAAATCGGGTTAAATCTTCATGGATTAAGAAACGGAAAATTGTAGGAGGCGCACAAAGCGAAGTTATCTTATAATCTTGGATTTTCTTTAAGATGTCTGCAGGTGTAAATTTCTCATGGTCGTACACAAATATCGTTGCGCCGCTAATCCATTGGCCATAAAGCTTACCCCAAGCCGCTTTGCCCCAACCAGTATCCGCAATGGTAAGATGAAGACTCGTAGGCTTAAGATTATGCCAGAAATGCGCCACACTAATTAAGCCTAAAGGATAAGTAAAGTCGTGAGCCACCATCTTAGGTTGGCCAGAAGTGCCACTGGTAAAGTAAATAATCATCGTATCGTCGTTTGTGTTACCATCAATAGGGCGAACAAACGGCGCTGCGTTACGAATGCCAGTTTGGAAATCTTCAAATCCCTCGCGTATTTCAGGCCCAATACTTGTTACGTGTTTAAGTGATGGACATTCTGGGCGAGCTTTGAGTATGCTGTCTAAGATAAAGTCTTCTCCTGCACATACAATCATCTTTATGTCAGCCGCATTACAGCGATAGACTATATCTTTTTTTGTCAAGAGGTGTGTAGCGGGAATTACAACAGCTCCTAATTTTGTCAGGGCAATTGTAGAATACCAAAATTCGGCTCTACGCTTGAGGATAAGCATTACTTTGTCGCCCTTGCTAATACCAAGTTGTTGGAAGTAAGATGCAGTTTGATCTGTATAGTACTTCATGTCGGCAAACGTAAATCGGCGCTCTTCGCCCTTATCGTTTGTCCAAAGCATGGCCAACTTGTTGGGGTCTGTTTCTGCCCAAGCATCAACGATGTCGTAGCCAAAGTTAAAGTTTTCAGGAACGTTGATGCGGAAGTTTTGTTTGAAATCTTCTTGAGAAGTAAAAGTCGTTTGGTTAAGAAATTTGTGTATCATCGTGACAGTCGAATTAAAAAGAAATTCCCCCGCCGTTACATGATGACGGCGAGTAGTTTCATGGGTTTGTCGTTTAGGGCACGCATGCCGTGAGGTAGTTGCGCATTGAAGTAGATGCTGTCGCCCACATTGAGGGTCAGCAATTTTCCACCAATACTAATTTCCATACTACCCTCAATTACGAGGTTAAACTCCTGACCTGCGTGTGTGTTCAAGTGGAAAGGTTGGTCGACAGGTTTGGGTTCGATAGTCACAATAAAGGGATCGGCAATTCGGTCTCTGAATCCGGCAGCAAGGGCTTGGTATTTGTAGGCCTTAGAGCGCTCAATGCTCGTACCCTTTCCTGCACGTGTTAGGAAATATGTGCTCATTTTGGGTTCTTCTCCGAACATGAGGGTGTCAAGAGGGATGTTGTACTGACGCGAAATCTTTTGCAACATACCTACTGAAATATCGGCACTGCCACTTTCGGCTTTTTCGTATTCTTCTCTTGAAATGCCACACTCGCAAATAACATCGTCAATAGTAAGGTCGAGTGCGTCACGAAGACCGCGCAAGCGTTCTGCAATTTGAATAATGTGTTCTTCCATAATCTTGTTGTTTTTTGCAAAGTGAAACTTTAATTGTGAATAAGATGAAAGTTTGAAAACTTCAGTTTGAATTTCGATGACAAAAGTAGTGCTATTTTGGGGAATTGAGTCGTCAATAGGTTGTGTTTCTAGTTAGTGATATTGTTTAAGTAGTGTTTCTTGAATCAAAGATACTACTTCGATGTCGGCGGGAAGCCACTCTACGGTGTACAGCTCACTTGCCGTAAGCCATTGTGCCGACTTGTGCTCTAATAATTGAGGGATGCCCGAGATGATGTGACACCAATAGCAATGCATTACGAGTCGGAAGGAGGGGTAGTCGTAACGTACGGTGGTGAGCAAGTTACCTACGGAAATTTCCACGTCGAGTTCTTCGCGAATTTCCCGAGTGAGTGCCGCTTCGGGGGCTTCTCCGGTCTCGATTTTCCCTCCTGGAAACTCCCACATGCCTTCAAATTCTCCATAACCGCGTTGGGTGGCGAAAATAGTGTCGCCTTTGCGGATGATGGCGGCTACAACTTCAATTTGTTTCATGTCTTGTACGTTCAAAAGTCTTTTGCAAGAAGTGCGGCTACTCTTTCCAACCATCGCGCATCGGTTTCGTCAAACGTAGAGAGCTTTTCGCTATCCACATCAAGAACTCCAACCACCGCTCCATCTCGCACAATGGGCACCACAATTTCAGAACGCGAGGCGTTGCTACAAGCAATGTGACCGGGGAAACGCTCTACGTCGGGCACAACTATTGTTTTCTGCTCCATCCAAGCTGTGCCACAAACTCCGCGTCCTTTACGGATGCGGGTGCAAGCAAGAGGACCTTGAAAGGGGCCAAGAACGAGTTCTTCGCCTATTACGCGGTAAAAACCTACCCACCAAAAGTGGAACGTTTCCCACAGACAGGCCGCCACGTTTGCCATATTGGCAATAGGGTCAGTCTCTGTGGCTACGATTTCCTCAAGCTGGGGTAGGAGACAGGCGTAACGCTCCGCCTTATCGCCCGAATGGATGGTGAGATGTTCTGCCATAATTGAAGGTAAATGAATGAGGGTTGTTTTTATAACCGACTTAGTGAAAATAAAGAGTAACTTACGGGCAACAAAGTTACTTATAGTCTTTCGTATTAAAGACTCTTTTTCGCGACAATTTCAGAAATACAAAATTTGCGCCCTACGTCGATGACGCAGGGCGCAATATGTTTATCGTATGTGCTTACTTTGCAGCCATAAGAGGAGATACAGGATTAATCATACTCTTAACCTGTTCCAAACCCTGGGCATCGTTAGTAACATCCATACTTTCGCCATTGGGGAGATATACAGTAAGCGTATTGTCTGCATTTATGCGGAGCAACTTGCTCACATTGCCGTCTGCCTCATAGCTCCAAACATTGCTTTCCTTGTCATACTTTAAGTAAGAAGTCTGCTTTGTTGTTTCGTTACTAATAGTGTAGCCGTCAATAGTAGTTGTAATGAGATAGAAATTACCATCAGCACCAACCATAGGCTGAGTCTTACCTACGTTTGCGAGAAGTTGGTTGCCAGTCCAGAATTCAATAGAGTTAAGAACGATAGCGTCAGCAAACGCACAGAAACCGTAAGCGGGAGAAATCACTACGCCGATAATAGCATTGAGATACTTGTTGCCAGTTGCGTTAACGTTCCACTTTGCCAACTTGTTGAACAAAGAGTAAGAACCAATACAAGAACTAAACAAAGTTGTACCAGCGATTGCGAGAAGCGCGCTCTTCAAAAAGATTTTTTTCATAGCGGAAGTGTTGATTAAATTCCGAGGCGAATCTGTAATTTCCTTAGTCCCGTCTCAGAGGGTTAGTAATGTTTCCGTGACAAAGATGAAACTTTATTTTGTAATGGCAATATAAAAGTAAATATTTTTTAAGATTTCATTGAAAATTTCTTGCAAAATAAGGTTTTTGCTTTCAAAATCTCGGTTTTTGGCGATTGTAACGTTTCTTTTTGTTGCTGAATGGCGCTTGATGCTGTAAAAATGTTACCTTTGTCGCCAAAGTTCTTTACGATTTACAATTTGATTTACTTGTCAACACATTTATATACTATGAACATCGCAATTATCGGAGCTGGAAACATGGGAGGCGCAGTTGCGCGTGGCATTCTGAAAAACGCTCCCGCTCATTCCGTATATATATCCAACCCGTCAACGAAAAAGTTGGAGGCGTTGAAACAGGATTTTCCGCAGGTGCAGACAACGACCAACAATTTGGAGGTTGTTAAGGAGGCAGACTTGATTATTCTTGCCGTAAAGCCTTGGTTGGTGGCGCAAGTGATAACAGAAATCAGCGGACTTTTAGATGCTAAGAAACACGTCTTAGCCTCGTTGGCGGGAGGCATAAGCTTGAACGAGATAGACGGACTCTTGCCCAACTCCGTGAGAGAGGCGGGCATTCCTCTCTGTCACTTAATGCCCAATACCGCCATAGCGTACGGCAGCAGTATGACCTTTATCTCCACCCTTCGCACTACGGCGGCAATAGATGCCTCACTCCTGCAAATCTTTTCCACCATGGGGAAAGCAATGCTCATTAAGGAAGAACTCATGCCCGCAGCCACGTCACTTGCTTCCTGTGGCATTGCCTTTGCTCTGCGTTACGTCCGCGCGACTCAGGAAGGGGGCGTAGAGTTAGGCTTCCGCCCGCAAGAGGCTCAGGAAATCGTGTGTCAAACCCTCAAAGGCGCCATCGACTTACTCTCACAAGAGGGTGCACATCCCGAAGCGGAAATTGACAAAGTAACTACCCCCGGCGGACTTACCATACGCGGACTCAATGCTATGGAAGCCTGCGGATTTACTCACAGTGTCCAACAAGGCTTACGCGCTTCGCTGAAACGATAGTAACGATTGAAGGCTTTGGTTTTAGACAAAAGAACATAAGTTTATAAGTTGCTTATTGTTTTTTTAGACAAAAGAACAAAAGGACATAAGTTGTACAAGGAATACCATAACTAAATTATGTACTTATGTTCTTTTGTCTTAAATAACTAAAAAAACATGACGTTGTTTTTAGACATAGGAATATAAGGGCATAATTAAGGATTATTGCTTACTTACGGTTTGATTTTAAGATTAGGACAAAAGAATAAAAGATTATAATTTAGAAATGGAATTTGAAGAATTGGTGCAGACGGTTATTCAATGTGCTTATAATGTTCGCCTACAATTATCATCTGGATACCTTGAGATGGTCTATCAAAATGCTTTGTTGATAGAATTGGATAAACATGGTCTTTCAGCAGAGACAGAGGTGGCTGTCCCTGTTTATTACGATGATGTTGTGGTTGGAGAATATAAAGCGGATATTATTGTTGAAGGCAAAATAATCATAGAACTGAAAGCGATACAGAATCTTCTCCCGATTCATGAAGCACAACTTGTGAACTATTTAACCGCTACGAAAATCGATTGTGGGTTATTAATAAATTTTGGTGGCGATCGTCTCGTTATTAAAAGGAAATACAGAACATTTAAAAAGTCATAGTTCCCTAATCATGCCTAACCCCGTCCCCCAACTTCTGTTCTTTTGTTCTTCTGTCTAAAACCTCTCCAACGAACCGCCTAACCTTGTCCACATAATTATGTTCTTCTGTTCTTCTGTCTAACCCAACCACCCATTTATATCTTCCTCTGTTCGCTTGTCGAATAAAAAACTTCCGTTCTTCTCTCAAAGTTAAACAAATAATACATTTAAATCATGATAGATACTACTAAATATAAACGCATTGCCGTAAAGGTGGGCAGTAATGTGCTGACGCGTCAGGATGGTACGCTTGATGTGACGCGTATGTCGGCACTTGTTGACCAAATAGCCAACTTGCGCAAGAGTGGCATAGAGGTAATCTTGATTTCTTCTGGTGCCGTGGCTTGCGGACGTAGTGAATTGCGCCATATGTCACTCGGAGAACTCGATACCGTTGACCAACGCCAACTTTTCTCTGCCGTAGGACAGGCGAAGTTAATGAACCGCTATTACGAGTTGTTTAAAGAATACGGCATTAGTGTTGGGCAGGTGCTTACGCTTAAAGAAAGTTTCAGCACCGAACGCCATTATCAAAATCAGCGAAACTGTATGCGCGTGATGCTTCATAATGGGGTGCTTCCAATAGTCAATGAGAACGATACGGTAAGCATTACGGAACTTATGTTTACCGACAACGACGAACTTTCAGGCCTTATCGCAACGATGATGGATGTGCAGGCGCTTTTCTTGCTCAGCAATGTTGACGGGATTTATAACGGTCCGCTTGACTCTCCACAATCTGAAATTATTCGCTATGTTGAGGCGGGGCGCTCCCTTGAAAGTTACATTCAAACTTCACAATCTACCTTTGGAAGAGGAGGCATGCAAACGAAGTGTACCATTGCGCGAAAGGTGGCCGATGCAGGCATTGCCGTTTGGATAGCCAATGGCAAGCGTGAGGGCATCTTGACGGCGCTAATGGCGGATGCGGACGCGGTTCCCGCAACTTATTTCGAACCCGTCTGTCCTAAGAATTAGGCAATTTGTAAGGGGTAAAACAAAACCTCAAACTCGGCGTTTTAAGTACCCAAACTCGGCGTCGCATATTACTCTTTGTTTCCCCTATTTGGAGTTATTGTTTTTTCAATGAGAAGTGGAGTTCCAAATGGGTGAGAATGGAGATGAAAAAACGTAGGTCATGTTGCTCTTGAAAGTAACATGACCTACGTTTCGTTTTAATCTATTGTAAGGAGAACGTTATTGCTCGCCTTCTAATTTAATTTCGTCGGCACCTTCACTCATAAGGTCTTGTCCCCAGTGAGAATCGGCAAGGCGCAATTCACGGTCGCGCACTTCTTTTGCTTTACGAGCGTAAACAATGAGGCGGAGCGATTGGCTGTAGCTAAAGTAACTCCACATCCAGTTGAAGAACACGATAATCTTGTTACGTACGCCAAGGATGGAGCGTAAGTGAACAACGAGCCACATAATCCAAGCGACGAAACCAGCCATCTTGATGTTCTTAAACTCAGCAACGGCGCGATTTCTGCCTACCGTAGCCATCGTTCCAAGGTTAAGATAGCGGAAGGGCTTTAAGTCTTTTCCCTTTTCAAGGCGCTGCAAGTTCTTTGCAAGTAATCTGCCCTGCTGAATGGCTACTTGAGCGAGCTGTGGGTGTCCACCTTTCCAATCAGGGTCTCCTTCTTCCATGATACATTGGTCACCAATGCAGAATACGTCTTCAAGACCTTCCACACGGTTAAATGCATCTACCTTTATGCGTGCTCCACGTCCAAGACTTTCTTTAGGCATGTTGCCCACGTTTTGTGCAGCCACACCGCTCACCCAAATAAATGTGCGCGTAGCAATGCTACTGCCGTCCTTAAGCATTACGCGGTGGTCTTTGTAGTCAATAACCATCTTGTTGAGCAACACGTTGACGCCCATTTCTCGAAGATACTGCTCTACGTGTGCTGAAGATTCCGGACTCATTGCTGAAAGAAGGCGAGGGCCTGCTTCAACCAAATATACATTAATAAGACTTGAGGGAAGGTCGGGATAATCCTTCGGAATGATGTACTTCTTCATTTCCGAAAGTGCACCGGCGACTTCTACACCTGTAGCACCACCACCTACGATTACCACATTGAGCAATTCCATACGTTCGCGTTCGCTGGCACAAGTAAGTGCACGCTCCAAGTTTTCAAGAAGTGCATTTTGAAGTCCCATAGCTTCGCTCACATTCTTCATGGGAATCGCCACTTCCTCAACGTGTTTGTTGCCAAAGAAGTTTGTGGTTGTTCCAGCAGCAAGTACGAGGTAGTCATACTTTACCTTACCGATTGAAGTCTGAATAATCTTGTGCTCGGGGAAAATGGAGCGCACCTTGGCCATACGGAAGTAGAAATCCTTGCGATTCTGGAAAATCTTTCTGAAGGGGAAGGAAATACTACTGGGTTCTATACCCGACGAAGCTATCTGATAAATCAGCGGGGGAAACTGATGGTAGTTATTACGGTCAATTAAAACCACTTGGAAATTCGACTTGCGAAGTTTGTTAGCCAATTTCAAACCGCCAAATCCGCCACCGACAATGACAACTCGCTTCTTTTCCGTTTGAGGTACGTTAAAACTCATAGCAAATTTAGGTTAAAAGGTTATGAGGTTAATGAGGTTAAGAGGTTATGAGGGAAGGGGGAAGGGGAAAGGGTGAGGGGGAAGTGCATTTCTCTTCCACCGTTAACCGTTAACCTTTCACCGTTAACCTTTCGTCGTTTTTTCTTCCAACGTCCTAACCTTATCGATTAACTTTTCTTTGCAAAGTTACGGACAACGCTTATTTGTGCAAAGTTTTTACGTAACAAAATGCTGAAAACACGTTCTTTTCAGTTTCTCAGATGAACGTTTGAAATCCGAAGGAGTCAAAGTGAGCGCGTTTCTCAAACAAAGGATATATGTTCCTGAAATTCAGTCTTCTCAGTCTGCTTTCTGTGGTTGCCAAAATCTTTCTTGACGCATGAAATGCCTTTTGCAAGGCGGTGTTTGCAGTATGAAAAAAAGCGGAGTGACTGTTGCGCCGAAAAGAATTACTTATAGAAAGAAAAAAGTTACTAATCGGACGCGCGATTAGTAACTTTATGATTCGTATTTAAGGATTTGAAACCGCTGTGCGTAATTTGTGCCGCCGAAAGTTGGTTTACCTACCTCCCAACAGGCGCTTGTTGACATATTCCAGTACCTTGTCTTTATACGTATCGGAAATGGGCAACGACTTATCGCCCACCAGAATGTTGCTTCTCTCAATGGCGGTGACTGAAGTCATATTGGCGATGTAGGAACGGTGAATGCGCATGAAGCGTTCGGCAGGCAGATTGTCCTCAAGCGTTTTCATTGCCGTCAATGACAGAATGGGGCGCGGGGTAGAGGCAAGGTAAATCTTGACATAGTCCTTGAGTCCCTCAATATAGAGAATGTCGTTGAAGTCAATGCGCAAGAGTTTGTAATCACTCTTGACGAAGATGGACGTTTCGTTAGCAAGTCCGGTGCTAATAGGTTCTGCTGGTGGTTGAGTGGGAGTTGCGCTTGACGCCGCGCGTTGCGCTGCCGCCAGGAAGTCGGCATAGGAGATGGGTTTCAGCAGATAGTCGAAGGCATTCACCTTATAGCCCTCAATGGCATACTGACTGAAGGCTGTGGTAAAGATAATGCGCGTCGTGGGTGGGATGAGTTTGGCAAACTCTAACCCACTGAGTTCGGGCATTTGGATATCGAGAAAAAGGAGTTCCACAGGCGCCTTGCTTAGTGCCGCCATGGCGTCAATGGCATTGGCAAAGGTGCCACTATGTTCCAAAAAGGGAGTCTTCTGAACGTAACTCTCGAGCAAAGCAGCCGCAAGAGGTTCGTCATCTATGATAGCGCAGGTCATGGGTGAGGTTTTGAGGGGATAAGGTTATTAGGTCTTGAGGTTTTGAGGTTTTGAGGTTTTGAGGGGGTTAGGCTTTGAGGTTTTAAAGGGTTAAGGTGTTAATATTTTAAGGACTGCATAGTTCTTAGAACCTAAAAGCGTAGCGACCTTACCCCTTATAACTCTAACTCAGCGTGATGCACGACGTGTAAACTCCGTCTTTGACGCCCTTCTGCCACGTGTGGCGTTGCGGATAAGAGAGTGCCAGCCGCTGACTTACCTGTTGCAAACCAATGCCTCCGCCACTCTTGTCATCAGCAGTCTTTGGGAAGTTGCTGTTTGTGCAAGTGAAGGTGATTTCTCCGTCATCTTTCACGCTGAGACTGATATGAATGAACGAGGGTTGGGTGGGGCAGATGCCATGTTTGAAAGCATTCTCCACGAGCGAGATGAAGAGGAGCGGCGCAATGTTTACCTCGCGATGTTGTGGCACATTGAGGTCCACTTGTAAGTCAACGTTCTTCCCTATGCGCAGACGCATGAGTTCGATATAGTTTTGCAGAAACTCCACTTCCTTCTTGAGGGGCACACGTTCCACCTGGTTGTCATAAAGCAAGTAACGCAAGAGTTTCCCAAGTTCAAGAATGGCATGCTGTGCCTTTTCCGTGTCGAAAGTAGTGAGGGCATAGATATTGTTCAAGGTGTTGAGCAAGAAGTGAGGCGAAATCTGATTCTTCAGATTCTTCAATTCTGCCGCTTGTCGGTCCACCTCGGCCTTGCGTCGTTCTATTTCCGTTTGATGCCAGCGAAGGCTCAGACGGAGTGCCAAACAAATGGCAATGGCTGTGATGAGCAAGAAGGCATTACGCACCACGAAGAATATCTTCCACATCAAAATCGTTTCCGCGCTCGGTCGGTGGTGCACAGCTCCCATTCGGCGCCCCTTGGGTGCACTCGGGGTGTGGATGTAGTTAGAGTAAATTTCCAACCCCAGTGAAACGCCAACGACCATGCCAATGTTAATCAACCAAAAGAGGCTGTAACGGCGCTGCAAGAAGTAGCGAGGAATGAGCACAAAATAGTTGATGTAGAAAATAAAGCATGCCGACACGCTGAAGAGGGACACGTTGAAGAAACGCACCCAGTTGATGCCATCGCCACGTTGCAGAAAGAGTGGAGAGGCAAAGATATATGCCCATGTAACTACGTGAGCAGCCACTTCAAGGTAGTGCATGCGGCGCATGTCGCTTCCGAGGGAGGGGGAAGTAGTCATAATGAAGGATGAATGTGACTCTTAAGAAAAAGATACTGAAAGAGGCGTTCTTATTTGGTGAAATAAGCGTCCGAGTTTGGCGAAATAAGGCGCCGAGTTTGAGGAATAGGAATTCGGAAAAGGGAAACGTGAGCAAGGATACAACGTTTGTTCGTTCTGCAAAGTCATCCTCCCTCATGTTTCCCTCTCGCTTATTTATTCATAACGCAATGCCTCGATGGGGTCTAAGTTTGCCGCCTTCTTGGCTGGGTACCAACCGAAGAAAACTCCTGTAAACGTACACACCGCAAAACTCAACATGATGCTCCAGGGTTGAATGCTGACGGGCCATTGAGCAATGGTGGCTACAGCATTTGAAATGAGACACCCTACGAGAACTCCAATGATGCCTCCCGTTACGCTAAGGAGCACGGCTTCAATCAAAAATTGCGCTAAGATGTCAATGCCACGCGCTCCGACAGACATGCGCAACCCGATTTCCTTTGTGCGCTCCGTTACGCTTACGTACATGATGTTCATAATACCGATACCCCCCACGATAAGCGAGATGCAGGCCACACAGAGCAAGAGCGTGGTCATGACGTCTGCCGTAGAGTTCATCATCTCCATAATTTCCTTTTGCGAGTGAATGGTGAAGTCGTCAACATCAATTCCTTCGCGAAGTTTGTGAGACTGGCGGAGCAGGGTGGTAAGTTCTTCAATCGCGTCCTCAGTATGTTCCTCCGTCAAGGCAGAGGCGCTGATGCTATTAAGGTGATTAATGGCCATTATGCGCTTCATAACCGTTGTGTAAGGAGCAAGAATGAGGTCGTCTTGGTCCATTCCGAAGGTGTTATACCCTTTTGATTTCAACACACCCACTACGCGGAAGGGGATTGACTTAAAGCGGATGACACGACCTACGGGGTCTTCGCCATTTGTGAAAAGGTTGTCGGCAACAGTCTTACCGATGACGCAGACTTTGGCACTCGTGCGGATGTCTTCCTCGGTGAACATGTCGCCTTCCTCAATCTTGAGTTGGCGAATGTCTAAGTAACCAATGCTTACGCCATACATGCTTGAGGGAGCGTTATTGTTGCCGTAAATACACTGACCTCCGCTTGACACCGTGGGACTTATGGCCTTGATAAGTTTAGCCTCTGACTCCAGAAGTTCATAGTCTTTCAACTTCAAGGTTTCCATGGCGCTCGGATCCTGACGTGCGCCTCCCGCTCGGCGATCTGCTCCGGGGCTTATGTTTATCATATTCGACCCCATGGAAGCTATGTTGCTCTGAATGCTTTGCTTTGACCCCTCACCGATAGCTATCATTGCGATAACGGCAGCTACGCCGATGATAATCCCAAGCATGGTCAGGAAAGAGCGTAACTTATTGGCCGCAATGGCGCGAAGGGCTATTTTAAAGAGATTTGTGAGATGCATAAAGGGAAAGATTATTCCTCAACAGGGGGTAAAGCCGCCAAGGCTTCGGCTGCCGAAAGAATGTTCGTATTAAATGTGTCTTCCTTTACCTGTCCGTCGCGCAAGACAATATTACGCGAACTATAAAGTGCTATTTCAGGGTTGTGCGTAACGAAGATAATCGTGCGCCCCTGAGCAAAAAGTTCTTGGAAGAGTACGAGAATTTCAAAAGAGGTACGTGTGTCCAAATTTCCTGTTGCTTCATCGGCAAGAATAACGGCAGGATTGTTGACTAAAGCACGAGCAATGGCCACACGTTGCATCTGTCCGCCCGACATTTGGTTAGAGCGGTGCATCAAGCGGTTTCCAAGTCCCACGGCTTCTAATGCCTTGATGGCTCTTTCGCGACGTTCGCGCGCCGAAACGGAACTGTTGTACATCAAGGGGAGTTCTACGTTTTCGACAGCCGTAGTCTTTGCCAAGAGGTTGTAGTTTTGGAACACGAAACCGATTTTGCGGTTGCGCAACACGGCACGCTCTCTGCGCTTCATCTTACGCACGGGGATGCCGTCAAGTAAGTATTCGCCCGAAGTGGGAGTGTCGAGACAACCGAG
>CALCUV010000119.1 GCA_937906765.1 uncultured Prevotella sp. | reverse complement strand
CTTGATGAAGGCGGAGATGATGTCGTAATGTTGCTCGCCGTTTTTGTCGTATGCCAGGGGATTTTGTTGCAGGACGCGATAGACAAGGTCATTGGTAATGACCAACTGCTCCCCTGCTGTGTGGGCTGTTGGAAGGAGGTCAAGGATATTTAGCAACTTTCGGGCGTCGCCTCCGCTAAAGTGGAAAAGGGCTTCGTGTTCTTTAATCACTATGTTTCGCTCACGAAGAAGGAGGTCGCGCTGTAGCGCCATTTGCGTAAGTTGTAGCAACTCTTCTTTATTAAGGCTTTCAAGCACATATACTTGGCATCGTGACAATAAGGGGCGGATGACCTCGAAGGAGGGATTTTCCGTTGTGGCGCCGATGAGCGTGACAGTCCCATTCTCTACGGCTCCAAGCAGGGAGTCTTGTTGGGCTTTTGAGAATCGGTGGATTTCGTCAATAAAGAGGATGGGGCTTTGCTCTGAGAAAAAGCAATTGGTGCGTGCGCGCTCAATGACCTCACGCACGTCTTTCACTCCGCAATTGATTGCAGAGAGTGTATAGAAAGGCACGTCAATTGTTGAAGCCACGATTTTGGCTAATGTTGTTTTCCCAACCCCTGGAGGGCCCCAAAGGATGAATGACGAGATGCGCTTCGAATCTATCATTCGTCGCAAGACTCCCCCCTCACCTACGAGGTGTTGCTGGCCTATGTAATCATTGAGCGTCTGTGGACGCAAGCGTTCTGCAAGTGGAAGCATAGTTATGAGGTTATGAGGTTATGAGGGTTAATATTAAACGGTGAACGGTTAACGAGGAACGAGGAACGATTAACGGGGAACGATTAACGAATAACGGTTAACGATTAGGGTTGTCACTCCGCATGGTCCCTTTCACCGTTCACCATTCACCTTTCACCTTCCACCGTTCACCTTTCAAGGATTCACCCATTTTCAACGGCCTCGAGTTCCATCCATCTGAGGGTTTTTGTTTCAATAATGTCATTTAATTCAGGAAGGCGCTTGCTCAGCGAGGTGAGTTCATCTACAGCGAGGGCGCCACTACAAAGTGCGGTTTCTATTTGTTTCTTTTCCTCCTCCAATTGTTCAATTTCTTTCTCCAATTGTGCTAACTCTTGCTTTTCTTTAAATGACAATTTGAGACGGCGAAGCGTTGGTTTAGCGTTGGGAAGTTCTGAGGTTGGGAGGTTCTGAGGTTGGGGAGTGTCTTCCTTGGGCATTTCGCGATATTGTGTGTAGTTACCAGGGAAGTCGTCAATTTCCGCATTACCCTTAAAGACAAGGAGATGGTCAACCACTTTATCCATGAAATAGCGGTCGTGGGAAACGATGATGACACACCCTCGGAAGTCGGCAAGATAATCTTCAAGCACATTGAGCGTGGCAATGTCAAGGTCGTTAGTGGGTTCGTCAAGAATCAAGAAGTTGGGATTTTGCATCAACACTGTGCAAAGATACAACCTTCGACGTTCGCCACCGCTAAGTTTATACACATAATCTTGCTGACGAGCAGGGGGGAATAAGAAATGATTCAGAAATTGCATGGCCGTGAGTGAACGCCCGCCCCCAAGGTCAACGGTTTCGGCATATTTACGGACTGCATCAATCACCTTCATTTGATTGTCGAACTCCATACCTTGTTGTGAGAAATAACCGAATCTGACGGTCTCGCCTACAACGAACCGCCCCTCGTCAGGGCGCTCCAGGCCGAGAAGGAGTTTGAGGAACGTTGTTTTGCCCGTGCCATTATTCCCAATAATCCCCATTTTCTCGTAACGCGAGAAGTTGTAATAAAAATGGTCTAAGATTTTTACCGAAGGATAAGCCTTGCTGACATATTCCGCCTCAAAAATCTTTGAACCAATATACCCGCTCTTGATGTCTAATCGGGCAGTGCGCTCTTGCTGTCTTCGGCGTGCTTGTTGCTCTAACTCGTAAAATGCTTCTTTTCTTGAGCGCGACTTACCCGTTCGAGCAGAAGGGGTGCGACGCATCCATTCTAACTCTCGGCGATATAAGTTGTTCGCACGCTGTATGTTGGCATTGGTCACAGCGATGCGCTCGTCTCGTTTCTCAAGATAGTAAGCGTAATTTCCCTGATAGGAATAAAGCGTCTTATCCTCAATTTCCAAAATTTCATTGCAGACACGGTCAAGGAAATAGCGGTCGTGAGTCACCATAAGCAACGAACGCACATTTCTGCGCAAATATCCCTCTAACCATTCAATCATTTCTAAATCCAAATGATTGGTAGGTTCGTCAAGAATAAGCAAATCAGGATTGGAAAGCAACACACGAGCAAGCGCCACACGCTTTAATTGTCCGCCAGAAAGCAGACCAACAGGCTTATCAAACTCCGTAATTTGCAACTTTGTCAAAATCTGTTTAGCAGAAATGTGTGACGCATCTTCATCCGTATAATCAGTGCCTCCAAGAATGCTCTCGCTAAATTGCGAAACGGCAGTCAGCACGGTGTCTTCGGGATTAAACTGAGGCGTTTGTTCCAAATAACCTATGCGCAGATTGTTGCGAAAAATAATCTCTCCCGACTCATAATCCTCCTTGCCAGAGATAACGTTTAATAATGTACTTTTTCCTGCACCATTACGCGCAATAATCCCTACTCGCTCTCCTTCAGCAAGTGAGAACGAGATATTTTCAAACAGCACTAAGTCGCCAATGCGCTTCGTAAGGTTTTGTATGTCTAAATATGGAATCGCCATAAATATATATTTATAGAATAAAAGTACAAAGACTATTTTTCGTTTTCCGCAGTGGAGTTACCCGCTCCCCCCTACTCGCTCCTTTTTACTAAATTGAGGTCACACTTCACACAAAGTATGACCTCAACAGGTTTATTGCCATGTAATGCTGTTTTACTTCAACGTACCAGCATTTGCACTTTCAATCATCTGCTTACTTGGCAAGATATAAACTTCTACACGACGATTTTCTGCCTTACCTGCTGCAGTTGCGTTGCTTGCAACGGGCATTTCTTGACCCTTACCAACAACATACTTAATCTGTGAAGAAGAAACACCAGAATTAATCAAATAAGTGCTTACGCTCTGAGCACGCTGTTCTGAAAGCACTTGATTCTTCGCAACACTCTGAGCTGCAGTATAACCCTTCCAAGGATCGTTATCTGTGTGACCAACAATAGCAAGGTCCATATCATAAGTCAGCACATTTGTCATAAATGTATTGAGCGAGTTCTTTGCTGTCGTTGTCAAATTTGATTTACCAGATGTAAAGAGGATACCAGAATCAAAAGTTACCTTTACGTAACTCAAGCCTTGAGCGTCAGTCATCATTTCTGCCTCTGCTCCCTGAATTGCTTCAGCAGCTTTCTTCGCCTTATCCATCTTGTTACCAATCAACACACCAGCACCAGTACCTACAGCAGCACCAATACCAGCACCGATTGCAGCACCCTTACCATTATTTATAAGTGCACCAATAAGAGCACCAACTGCAGCGCCACCGCCACCGCCAATCAAACCACCTTTAGCCGTATTAGACATAGAAGCACATCCAGGAAGAAGCAACAAACCGCAGAGAGCGAGTACACTAATCTTAGAAACTTTCATAATTACATGTTTTAAATTAATAAATAGGTGTTTTCAACATGCAAATATAACACTCTCAGCAATTACTTCAAAATATTTTTGTCAATAATGCAAACTTAATTGGATAGATATTAAAAAATGCTTAATTTTGCACGACTTATAAAACCAAGTGTTTTGAACTAACATATTAAATCGAAATTTATAATAAATGACATCATAACAAATATGGCAAAAGAACTTTCTTTCCTCACAAAGCGTAGTGAAGACTACTCGAAGTGGTACAACGAACTCGTAGTGAAGGCCGACCTCGCAGAGCAGGCAGACGTACGTGGTTGTATGGTAATCAAACCCTATGGCTATGCCATTTGGGAAAATATTCAGCGTGCACTTGATGACCGTTTCAAGGCAACAGGCGTGCAAAACGTATATTTCCCCATGCTTATCCCCAAATCATACCTCTCAAAGGAGGCAGAACACGTAGAGGGTTTTGCTAAGGAATGCGCCGTAGTAACTCATTACCGCCTCAAGGCAAATCCTGATGGTGACGGCGTTGTTGTGGACCCTGCTGCTAAGTTGGAAGAAGAACTCATCATCCGTCCCACCTCAGAAACAACTATCTGGAACACGTTCCGCAATTGGATTCATTCATGGCGTGACCTCCCCTTGTGTTGCAACCAATGGTGTAACGTTATGCGTTGGGAAATGCGCACTCGCCTCTTCCTCCGCACAAGCGAATTCCTTTGGCAAGAAGGACACACCGCTCATGCTACAAAGGAAGAAGCAGAAACACGTGCAAAGCAAATGCTTGACGTTTATGCTGACTTTGCTCGCGACGTAATGGCGGTACCTGTAATTCGTGGTGTAAAGAGTGCTACAGAACGTTTCGCAGGAGCGCTTGACACATATACTATTGAGGCCATGATGCAAGACGGCAAAGCGCTTCAGAGCGGTACATCACACTTCCTCGGTCAGAACTTCGGACGCGCTTTCAACGTTCAGTTCGTGAATAAAGAAAACCAACTCGAATATGCTTGGGCAACAAGTTGGGGCGTTAGTACTCGCCTTATGGGTGCACTTATCATGACCCACTCTGACGACAACGGTTTGGTTCTTCCTCCAAATCTCGCACCAATTCAAGTGGTTATCGTGCCTATCTTTAAGAAGCAAGAGCAATTGGATGAATTGATGGCTAAACTCAATCCTTTGGCAGACGAGTTGAAGAAATTGGGCATCCGCGTACAAGTAGATGCTAGCGACAAGGCAACTCCTGGCTTCAAGTTTGCTGAATACGAACTCAAGGGTGTGCCTTTGCGCCTTGCAATGGGTGGTCGTGACCTCGAGAACGGCACTATCGAACTCGCACGCCGCGACACCATGACCAAGGAGACTGTTTCGTTCGATAATATCGTAGAAACCATCCAAAACTTGCTCAAGGAGATTCAAGATAATATCTACCAAAAAGCATTGGATTTCCGTCTTGCGAACACTCGTGAAGTGAATACTTGGGAAGAGTTCAAAGAGGAAATCAAGAAACCTGGCTTCTTGCTCTGCCACTGGGATGGTACTCCAGAAACCGAGGAGAAGATCAAAGCCGAAACCAAAGCCACTATCCGTTGTATTCCTTTCGAGGGCGACAAGACACCGGGTAAATGTATTTATACTGGCAAACCTAGTGCACAGCGCGTGATATTTGCGATTGCATACTAAAAAATGCAACATATGATAAAAATCGCACCTTATGTGCGATTTTTTTTGCTCATATCAAAAAAAAGCAGTATCTTTGTACCCGATTTCGACAACGGGATGTGGCGCAGCCCGGTAGCGCAACGGTCTGGGGGACCGGAGGTCGCAAGT
>CALCUV010000118.1 GCA_937906765.1 uncultured Prevotella sp. | reverse complement strand
AACATCCTCGGGTAGTTTCCAATTGTACGAAAGGCTTGCTCCAATTCATGAAGCGGCTCTCTTCGGGAGCAGTCAGCTGGTCGAATGTAAGTACTCTGGCCAATCCATTGTCCTGATATTGTTTTTCATTGTCTAGATAGCATAGGCCTGTAATGGTTTTCCATTGTTCGGGTTCGTTCCAACATTTCAACCATTGGGGAAACTCTGCTTCTCCTTCTCCTCGGAAGACACAATCCACAAACGGATTCCGACGAAGTTTTCGCCCAAGAACTCCGCCCCGCCTAAGATGACACAAGCTTTCGGGAGCAATGCCTTTACTCTCGAAACAATATGCATCAGCGATTCATGGTTGAATAGCCAACAAGTAGCAGCCAGTATATCCGGTTGGCGACGGTAGATTTCGTCTACCACCATCCCAATGTTTTCATTGATTGTAGCAGATACGATGTCCCATTGATATTCGGGATTGTCCTTTACTTGTGCATGGAGGGCAGGCAATGCCAATGACGAATGGGCATAGGAACTATTGAGGTCTATCCAAAGAATCTTCATGAATCGGTTGTTTGTTTGTACAAAAGTACAAATTTTCTTTTTATCTTTGTCTTACTTAAAATAGAATACTATGCTTTTAGCACGAAGAATATGGAATTGGTGCCGACGCTTTCGTTATCGTTGTGGCTATGGAGTACACTCGCCGTCGGATTTCTTCTTGATAACTTCCGTTATCTATGAAGGATTGCCTTATTATGCTTACGACAGACTGAAAGCATCCTCCGGATTGAAATCATTACCGCATTATCGGGAGAAAGTGAACAGATTGTTGTTCCGTTTGGTCAACTATTTCCGGCCGGTTTCGTTGATAGAGGTAGGTGAGGGTAATGGTGATTCCTTTCGGTATATGAGGGAAGCCCGTTTATCCATGAAGGCCGTGAGTCTGAAAGGAGAGGATCAAGCAGAAACATTGCGTCAGTTGAAAGTAGAATTGGAAAAGGTTGAAAAACTCGATTTCCTTCATATTGCCTATACTACGTATGATAAAGATATATTCGAAATGGCTTATCCTTATTTGCATGCACAATCGTGCGTTGTGGTAGGGAATATCCATGAAAATAAGGAGCGAAAAGAATGGTGGAATCAGCTGTTGATTGATGAACGGGTACGTATTTCGTTTGACTTGTATGATATAGGTTTGGTGCTATTTGAAGAAAAGCGATTTAAACAGAATTATAAAGTAAATTTCTTTTAGTGTCATGAAAAAGAGTTTAATATATACCCGCACGGGTGATAAGGGAAAGACCTCGTTGGTAGGAGGTGCTAGAGTATCCAAGACTCATGTGCGATTAGAAGCATATGGAACGGTGGATGAGTTGAATTCCCAATTGGGATTACTCTATACTTATTTGACAGAGGAAGACGACCGGAAATTGATCCTTTGGGTACAGCACAAGTTATTCTCGGTAGGTTCGTATTTGGCGACCGACCAAAACAATACAACTCTCCGAATTGAAAGTCAGATTGCGGATGAAGATATTCAGCGTTTGGAACGCTCCATAGACGAAGTGGACGGTCAATTGCCTCCGCTGAATGCTTTCGTCATTCCAGGGGGGGCTAGAGGTTCGGCGGTATGTCAAGTTTGCCGTACTGTGTGTCGTCGGGCAGAAAGACGTATCCTTGCCATGGCAGAAGAACACGAGGTGACTGAGAATGTTTCAGCCTTTATCAACCGCTTGTCTGACTATTTATTTGTCTTGGCGAGAAAAATGAACTTATTATCCCATACCGATGAAATTTATTGGGATAAAAGTTGTATTTGAAAGATTTTGTTATACTTTTGCGGCTTAAATAGAGAGTATAATCAAATTGTATCATATTTTTAAAATTGAAATACTATGTATTGGACATTAGAATTAGCTTCGAAATTGGAAGACGCACCATGGCCTGCATCTAAGGACGAATTGATTGACTATGCTATGCGTTCAGGCGCACCTATGGAAGTTGTTGAAAACCTTCAAGAACTTGAAGATGAAGGAGAAGTTTATGAAACAATCGAAGACGTATGGCCCGATTATCCTGACAAGGAAGACTTCCTCTTTAATGAAGATGAGTATTAAAGAATTATAAAGGTAAACCTTTTAGAAATCAGCAAAATGGATTCTGACAGATGGACTCCGTTTTGCTGATTTTTTATGCCGCTTTGCGACTTCGTTTTCCGCCGCTCACTGACCGTTAAAACGAAGTTACTTATAGGGCAAATTCTCTTACTCTTTGTTTCAATTCTTTGTTACTTAATTTCTCCTAATTCAGATAGCGTTTTCGTTACGTCCAGATTAAGGATGAGAAACCCTGCTTTTTGCGCCTGAAAGTCCTGATTTCTGTGGTGAAACTCCCTTTAGGCCAAAAAAAAGTAGTAATTTTGCACATCTTATATAGTATATATAATTTGAATACTAAATATGAAGAAATTTCTTTCGCTCACTGTGCTTTTCCTTGCTACATCATTGGCGATGGTGGCACAGATTAATTTCCAGGTTAGTTATAACCGCGTGTCGCCAACGGAGTTGGACGTAGTGTTCTCAGGCACTGCAGAACCCAGTTGGCACATCTATTCTACGAATCTCCCTGAGGATGGTCCCAATCCCGCAGAGTTTGGTTTGGACAAGATTGAGGGTGCAGAATTGGTAGGAAGCTTGAAACCTGGTGCGGGTGCGAAGACGCAGTATGACCCTATGTTTGAGATGGACATTACGTTCTTTGAAAACAAGTGTACGTTTACGCAGCGCATTAAGTTAACTGCTGAGAATTATACGGTTAAGGGTTATCTCACGTATTCTGCTTGTAACGACCAAAACTGTCTTCCCCCCACATCTGTGGAATTTGATTTGAAGGGTGCGGATGGTCCGAAGGCGGCTACGGCAGTTAAGGAAACTCCTGCCGTGGAAAAGAAGTCAGCGGAAAAGGCTCCTGTGGTAGTGGATGCCATGAAGTTGGTGCCTGCTCAGCCTGTGGCAGATACAGCAGTAGCAGAGGTTCCTGCAACTGAAGCAACGGCGGAAAAGAATGCCGTAAGCGACTGGTGGGCTCCCGTTATTGACCAACTCCAAGTGTTAGACGGCGGTCAGTCAGACATGGCGTCACAAAGCCTTCTCGCTATCTTCCTCTTAGGTCTCGTTGGGGGCTTCATAGCTCTCGTTACGCCCTGCGTATGGCCCATTATCCCGATGACGGTAAGCTTTTTCTTGAAGCGAAGTGGCGATCGCAAGAAAGCAATTCGCGATGCCATCACCTATGGTGTATCTATCATCGTAATCTACCTCTCTCTCGGATTGATTATTACCGGTTTGTTCGGCGCAAGTGCCTTGAACGACCTTTCAACTAACGCCTTGTTCAACATCTTCTTCTTCCTGATGTTGGTAGTTTTCGCCGCAAGTTTCTTCGGAGGGTTTGAAATCACCCTTCCTTCCTCTTGGGGCGCGGCAGTTGACGGTAAGGCAGAAAAGACTACGGGTGTGCTCTCCATCTTCCTCATGGCGTTCACGCTCTCTCTCGTTAGTTTCTCCTGCACTGGTCCTATTATCGGATTCCTTCTCGTTGAGGTGAGCACAAGTGGCGGTTCGATTCTCGCCCCTGCCGTAGGTATGCTCGGTTTTGCCTTAGCGTTGGCACTTCCTTTCACCCTCTTCGCCCTCTTCCCCACGATGTTGAAGAAAGCTCCCAAGAGCGGCGGATGGATGAACAAAGTGAAGGTAACACTCGGTTTCTTGGAATTGGCATTTGCCCTTAAGTTCCTTTCTGTGGCAGACTTGGCTTACGGTTGGGGAATCTTAGACCGCGAAACATTCCTTGCCCTTTGGATTTGTATTTTTGCACTTCTCGGCGTTTACCTCTTGGGTGGCATCAAGTTCCCTCACGATGATGAAGATGAGAAGCAGACGAGCGTTCCTGCGTTCTTCTTGGCGCTCTGTTCGTTAGCTTTCGCCGTGTATATGGTTCCCGGTCTTTGGGGTGCACCTTTGAAGGCGGTGAGTGCGTTCTCTCCTCCCATTTCTACGCAAGACTTTAACCTCCATGAAGTACATGTAGAGGCAGAATTTAAGGATTATGAAGCGGGTATGGAATATGCGAAGCGCACAGGTAAACCCGTGTTGCTTGATTTCACCGGACACGGTTGCGTAAATTGCCGTAAGATGGAACTCGCCGTATGGCACGACCAAAAGGTTCGCGACCTTCTCAATGAAAAATACGTTCTCATCTCGCTCTATGTTGATGAAAAGACGCCTCTTCCCGAAAAGATGGAAGTTGTTGAGAATGGCAAGACCACAACTCTCCGCACCATCGGCGACAAATGGAGTTACCTCCAACGCTCTAAGTTTGGTGCCAACGCACAACCCTTCTACGTGCCCCTCGATAACGAAGGCAATCCGCTTTCTCACTCTTACTCGTTCGACGAAGACGTTGACCGCTTCGTAGATTACTTGCAGGGCGGTTTGAAGGCGTATAAGAAAAATTAAAAATAATAAAGGAGAAAGGAGAAATAGACTGGCGCAGTATTCCTACGCTGTATTTCACCTTTTAAATACTCCACTTGATGTTGAAAGTATAAGTAAGAGTAAAAAATAGACCGGACGGTCTTTCTCCTTTCTCCTTTTCCCTTTCTCCTTTCTCAAATTTTCTCTCCCGTGCTTAACTTAATTCGCAAACCCATAGAAGCAGAGTTGGCAGACTATAAACAACTCTTCGATGAAACTCTGACGCATGACGATGACTTTGTGTCTCAGGCGTTTTCCTATATCAAAGGACAAAGTGGGAAAATGATGCGCCCCATCTTGACGCTCTTAGTTGCGAAAGCAATGGGAGGCGTGACGAAAGAGACGCTCAATGCAGCCATTTCATTGGAATTGCTCCACACGGCAAGTCTGATTCACGACGATGTTATTGACGAATCAAAGGAAAGAAGAGGTCAAGCATCGTTGAATAGTCTCTTTGGGGGCACAGTTGCCGTGTTGCTCGGCGACTTGTTACTCTCGCTCAGTCTTGCTAAAGCAGCACAGACCAACAAACTTGATGGCGTGAACATCATCTCACGCTTGGGAGGTACGCTCTCTGAAGGCGAGATTTATCAGTTAAACAACATCCAGAAAGAAACCCTTCAGGAGTCGGCTTATTACCATGTGGTGAAGCTCAAGACAGCAGCGCTCTTCTCGGCATGTGCACAACTCGGTGCGCTTACGGCAGGGGCGGATGCGCAACAGGTAAAGTTGGCCCACCGTTTGGGAGAAATTATTGGCGTTTGCTTCCAGATTCGCGATGACATCTTTGATTATTACAAGGCAGATATTGGTAAACCCACGGGTAACGACCTTCGTGAAGGCAAATTCACACTTCCCGCCATCTATGCGATAAACAATCATCCCTCAGAGCGTATGACGGAACTCGTGAAGCGTGTGAAGCAGTTGAAAGCTACAGATGCAGAGATTGAAGAGGTAATTGAATTTACCAAACAGCAGGGCGGTATTGAATATGCCGAACAAAAGATGGAAGAACTCTGTAACGAAGCTCTCCAAGTGCTTGCTGAATTCAAGAATGAGGAGGTTCGCGAAGCGCTAAAGCAGTATATCGCCTTCGTTGTTGACCGAAAATTGTAATCAGCAGTAGCATCACCGAACCCGGATGCCCATTCGGAGTTTCTTACTAAAAACCTAATGATACTTATGACTAACGATTGGAAAAATAAGGGTTGCATAGACACCCCTCTCCCTGCTGGAATTGATGTTAAGGCAGAAATTCGCCGCCTCTGTAGTGAGAAAAATGCCGTTATTATGGCACATTACTACACGGAAGCCGACATTCAGGAAATCGCAGACTTTGTTGGTGACAGTCTTGCCTTAGCGCAGAAGGCTGCAACTACTGATGCCGATGTGATAGTGATGTGTGGTGTGCATTTCATGGGAGAAACCGCCAAGATTTTGTGTCCTGGCAAGACGGTAATCGTACCTGATTTAAACGCTACCTGTTCGTTGGCAGAAAGTTGCCCAGCTGATAAGTTTGCTGACTTTGTGAAGGCGCATCCTGACCATAAGGTAATTTCCTATGTCAACACTACGGCTGCGACAAAGGCAGTGACTGATGTCGTGGTGACTTCCAGCAACGCCAAGCAAATTGTGGATAGTTTCCCCAAGGAACAGAAACTCATCTTTGGTCCTGACCGCAACCTCGGAGCGTATTTGAATAGCATCACGGGCAGACAGATGCTCCTTTGGGACGGAGCTTGTCACGTGCATGAGCGTTTCTCGGTGGAAAAACTCATTGAACTGAAGAAGCAACACCCCGAGGCGAAGGTTTTGGTGCATCCTGAGTGTAAGGGTGCCGTAGTTAAACTGGCCGATGAGGTAGGTTCTACTGCCGCTTTGCTGAACTATTCAGCGCAAAGCACAGCTACGGAGTTCATAGTCGTAACTGAGAGCGGCATTCTCTATGAAATGCAGAAGCGCAGTCCTCAGAAGACGTTCATTCCCTTACCTCCTGAAGAGGGAACCTCACCCTGCAACGAGTGTCAGTATATGCGCATGATTACGCTCAGAAAGGTGTATAACTCACTCCAACACTTGGCGCCCACTATCGAAGTTCCTGCCGACGTAGCTACTGCGGCGGTGAAATCTATCGACCGTATGTTGGAAATTTCGGCAAAGCTTGGGTTGTAACTCCTGAATTCAGATTGCAATACGGCACACTGCATTTTGAATGCCTCTATACGTTCAAAAACATATAGAAATTAGGAAAACAATAAGTAACATAATCAGATTTATAAGTCATATAAGTCCGATTATGTTACTTATTGTTTTTGTTATCTCCCACATTGTTTTTAGACAGACTGTTTTTGTGGGTTTAGACAAAAGCATTATGTGTTTAGACAAAAGAACTTTTGTTTTAGACATAAGAACATAAGTACATAAGTTTTTCTTTTTGTTCTTTTGTTCTTTTGTCGAAGAATTTGACAGGAGGATAGTTGTTTTAGACATAGGAACATAAGGGCATAAGTTTAGCCTTGTGTTCTTTTGTTCTTATGTCGAAGCACTTGACAGGAGAACAGTTGGTTTAGACATAAGAACATAAGGGCATAAGTTTAGCCTTGTGTTCTTTTGTTCTTATGTCAAAAACCTTATTTCTGTTCCTTAGTCAAGACAATCAGTATGAGGACGTACGGAGCGTATGTCCCTACTGGCCAAGTGGGAACCCTTCTGTTCTTTTGTTCTTATGTCTAAACCAAAAGTTCTTATGTCTAAATAAATCAGTTATGTCAAAACAACAAACAAAAGTAGGGTTTGCGCAAAAAGAAAGCGGAGCAAGCATGGGTGAAGATGCTTGCTCCGCTTCGTTCTTATGTGTAGCCCGATATTAGGCCTCTGCAGGCGCATGAGGCGCTTGCGCTTCGTTGTTATTCACTGCCTGTTGGCGACGACGCTTACGACTGTTGCCCTTTTGGTGCTTCTTGCGCGCAACAGTGTTGGGGGTAGTGGTTTCAGAGGGTTGTTCCTCCTGAGGTTCCACAGGCGCTGGAGCGATTGCTTCCTGCTCCTGCTTAGCACGCTCTGCCGCACGCTTACGGCGCAAACGGCGCTTCGCAGAATTGGAAAGCGTAGCGGTGGAATTCTCCTGCTGGGCATTATCTGCCCCTGCGTCAACACCCTCTAAGGTTGCCTCCGCCAAGATGTCGTTTTCGGCGGGTGCTTCTTTGGGTTGTGAAAGTCTTTCCAACTCACCCTTAGCACGGTTTGCCTCGCGCTGGATACGCTTATTACGGCGCTTCTCCTCGCGTTCCTCTTGCTGGCGCTGACGTTCCGTTTCCACCTCATCTTCTGACTTCACCTCCGTCTTTGTATAGTCCGCAATGCGCGTCACCTTATGACGGGGGCGCTTTTCCTTCTTAGGCGCCTTCTCTTGAGGTGCTTCTGCCGATGTTGCAGGCACTTCCTCCGTCGCCTCAGTAGGTTGGGGAGTCACGTCAGTCACTTCAGGGGTAACGTCAGTCGTTTCAGGAGCCATATCTGCCACTTCGGGAAGCGTAATCGAGGGTTCGAGAACTTCAACCGATGCTTGCGTTGCTTCAACAGTAGGTTCGGGAGTTGCCACCGCCTTTTCAGGAGTTGCAGGTGCCACTTCAGGCGTTTCAACCGCCTTGTCCTCAGTCGAAACAGCAGGTTCAACGGGAGCATTTGTAACAACCGCTTCCGCAGGTTTCTTTTCCGCCTTCTTGGGTCTTGCCTTCTGTTCCTGTTGTTTCACTTTATAGTCCTCAGCAGGCACAATTTCGCGCTTGCGAGGGGCTTCAGTGGGCACAACTGCCGTGCCGTGAGTTTCAACCACCGAAGGCAAGTGTGCATCCTTCATTTCCGCTTCAGCAATCGCCGCTTCCGCAAGCGTAGCTACGTTTAAGGGAGCGGGTTTTGCCTCCTTCTTTTCCTTCTTCGGCGCCTCAGTGGGGGCGGGAGTGGGGTGCTTTTCCGCGGGTTGCACCTTCTTCGCCGTGGGTGCTTCTGTCGCTACGGGTTCAGAAGCAGGTTTTTCCTGCTGTGTCTTGCCACCCTCGCTTATCGACTTCTGCTGCGGTTTCTGTTCCTTGGGTTGTTCCGCCTTAGGCGCTTCCTTCTTCGGTTGTTTCTCACCCTTTTCCTTGGGTGCTACAGGCGCTTGCGACTTCGCTTCCTGCTCCTT
>CALCUV010000117.1 GCA_937906765.1 uncultured Prevotella sp. | reverse complement strand
ACTCGACCCTGAGTATTACGCACAGTGTGACATTCGCAACCCCAAGCGTGTGATTCATGCCCTTGAGATTTGTTACATGACAGGAACTACTTACACTTCCTTCCGTGTGCGTAAGAAGAAGGTGCGTCCGTTTCGCATTCTCAAAATAGGTTTACAGCGTGAGCGCGAAGACCTTTTCGACCGCATCAACCGCAGAGTTACGCAGATGGTGGAGCAAGGCGCTTTGGAGGAAGTGCGTCGCGTGGTGCCCTTCCGTACAGAAAATTCGTTGAACACGGTAGGCGTGAAGGAATTGCTCAACGTTATTGATGGCGAATGGGAACTGAATTTTGCGCTTGACCGACTCCGCAAGAACACTCGCGTTTATGCGAAGAAGCAGATGACATGGTTTAAGAAGGATGACACGATTCATTGGTTCCATCCTAATCAAGAGGCGGAAATCCTTGATTTTGTGCAACGCGAATTGGGTATGAAGTAAGGTAAAGATAAAAGGGGCGTATAGTCACTATAGATGTTATAGTAGCTATACGCCCCTTGTGGTTCAAGTCTTTTGTATGTGTTCCTTTATCTCTGCACTATGTCGGATTATCTCGCAGTGATGTGAAAGCAGGAACTGCGGCGGTATTCATATTTCACGTAACATGTTCCCAAGTTGCGCTGATCCTCCAACACTTCTGCCAACACCTGTTTGAGTTTAGTGGCAGGGATTTCCCTTTGTGGCGGAGCGTTGGGATCTTCAACCCTTACGAAATGACGGTAACTGATGTCGAAGGTCGTGCCATACTGATGGCAACTATTTTCAGAAGCATTGACGTTGACACGTCTCAATTTCTTGACGTCATTCTCCGTTCGGAGCACTGACGTGAGTACTAACTTGTGCATCGGTAGTCCTTTTACCACACACGAGTCCATAAATGCACACGCAATTTCTTCAAGGCAAATTGCCGCTCTCGGAACAAGGTAGGGGATAGAGTGGGTGAGGTCCTTCATGTCGTAATACGGACTGTTGCCCACAAAGACAAGTTTATCCTTGCTCTTAGCCGCCTCCTCGCGATCGGCAATGGTGGGAATCCCAATGCGAGATGCCGTTGCTAATTGCACATCGTTGAGGTCGTTAAACACTTTAGAATAACCCGCCACGCCTTTCAGTTTGTTTTTTAAGGGACGCCCTTGTGCATCTGTTACCTTAACGTTCAGGCGCGTCTCCTGGAAAATCTTGTCCACCTTTAGGCTGTGGCGCAAAATGGGGTCTTGCGTTTCTGATGAGGAGGGTAGGGGTTGGGGAGTTACATCATATTGGGGAATGGCGACATCTTCTTTCGTGAGGTAGTCCGTCAGCTGATGTAAATTCTTTCCATGAACATAAAAAATCGTATGCTCGGGGATAATTAAGCGCACGACGTGCAATCCCCCCACTATGGCAAAGAAGAGGGTAAGAAAATGTATTTTTTTAATTTTTATGGGGAAGGTCATAGTGGGTTGCTGTAATTACCCGCAAATTTAGTAAAAATATATCATAGGAATGCTTAAATTTGCAGTGTGATTGAAAAACATTTTATTCTTGAAGAGGCCGACCCCGTTATTTTTTACGGGGCGAACAATACCAACCTGCGCATGCTGAAGGCGCTTTGCCCGAAATTGCGTATCGTTGCGCGCGATAATGTCGTCAAAGTGATGTGCTCCGAAGAGGAGATGGCAGACTTTGAGGACCTCTTCCGCTTGTTGGAAACTCACTGCGTGAAGTTCAACCAACTCACGGAGGAAGACATTCTCAACATCATTAAGCGCGGCAAGACACAAAAGCAACACCAAGAGGGGGTGATTGTTTACAGCACGGGAGGCAAACCCATTACGGCGCGTTCAGAAAATCAGCGTCGCTTGGTTGAAGCCTACGCTAAGCACGACATGCTCTTCGCCATCGGTCCTGCGGGTTCGGGTAAGACTTACACTGCCATTGCTCTTGCCGTGCGTGCGTTGAAGAATAAGGAAGTGAAGAAAATCATCCTCAGTCGTCCTGCCGTAGAAGCAGGTGAGAAACTCGGATTCCTCCCAGGCGACATGAAGGATAAGATTGACCCTTATTTGCAACCCCTTTACGATGCCCTTCAAGAGATGATTCCCGCAGCAAAATTGCAGGAGTACATGGAGAGTAACATTATCCAAATCGCACCTCTCGCCTTTATGCGCGGACGCACCTTGAACGACGCCGTAGTTATCCTTGACGAAGCACAAAACACGAGTTCGGCGCAAATTAAAATGTTCCTCACACGCATGGGTTGGAATACGAAGATGATAGTTACCGGCGACCGCACACAGATTGACCTTCCGCCCTCACAGAAATCCGGACTCATTGAAGCGCAGCGCATCCTGAAGGATGTAAGTGGCATAGCCTTCATCGAAATGGACAAACGCGACATCGTGCGTCACAAATTAGTGACCCGCATTGTTGAAGCCTACGAGCTGGAAAGCAAGCAACACCGCGCAACTGAGGAGGCGGAGCAGAATCTATAGTATCTATAGAAACTATAGAAGTCCAATCCCCCGCAAAGTCCCTTAAAACCTTACCCCCTTAAAACCTCAAAACTTCAATCTTAAAACCTCAATAAATTATGAGTGCATTAACAAAGACAGACTTTAATTTCCCTGGTCAGACAGCAGTGTATCACGGCAAAGTTCGCGACGTATATAGCGTAGGCGATAAGTTGGTGATGGTAGCAAGTGACAGAATTTCTGCGTTCGACGTAGTGCTTCCCGAAGGTATCCCTTACAAGGGCCAGATGTTGAATCAGATTGCAGCAAAGTTCCTTGACGCTACAGCTGATATTTGTCCTAATTGGAAAATGGCTACTCCCGACCCCATGGTAACGGTAGGTGTTCGTTGCGAAGGCTTTGCCGTTGAAATGATTGTGCGTGGTTATCTTTGCGGTTCGGCATGGCGTGCTTACAAGAGCGGTGTTCGTGAAATCTGTGGCGTACGTCTTCCCGAAGGTATGAAGGAAAATCAGAAGTTCCCCACACCCATTATCACTCCCACAACTAAGGCTGAAATCGGTGAGCACGATGCGGACATTTCTAAGGAAGAAATTTTGGCACAGGGTTTGGCAACTCCCGAGGAATACGAACTCCTTGAAAAATATACGCTTGCTCTCTTCCAGCGTGGTTCAGAAATTGCTGCTGAACGCGGATTGATTCTCGTGGATACGAAGTATGAATTCGGTAAGCATAATGGTACGATTTACCTTATGGATGAAATTCACACTCCCGACTCAAGTCGTTATTTCTATGCTGAAGGTTATCAGGAACGTTTCGAAGCGGGTGAACCTCAGAAGCAACTTTCTAAGGAATTTGTGCGTGAGTGGTTGATGGATAACGGGTTCCAGGGTAAGGAAGGCCAACAGGTTCCCGAAATGACTACTGAAATCGTGAAGAGTATCTCTGAACGTTACATGGAACTCTACGAACGCATCACTGGCGAAGCATTCGTGAAGGAAGATGGTGAAGATCTCGCAGCACGCATTGAGAAGAACGTCACTGAATATTTGACAAAGTAATTCTACTTTTACAAAGGATTTTAAGGCACACGGCAAAGTGTGCCTTTTTTATTGCTAAAAATACTAGGTCATTAACAAATTATTTGTACTTTTGTCAATCTTTGAACAAAATAACGCAAAATCAAAACTATGGATAGCACAAAGATTGTTGGCGCAAAGATTAAAGCGCTCCGCGAAACCCGCGAAATCAGCGTGGCAGAACTCGCTGAGCGCACGGGGTTAGCCGAAGAACAGATTGCACGTATTGAAGATAATATAGATATCCCCTCATTGGCACCACTGATTAAGATTGCCCGCGCCTTGGGTGTGCGTCTTGGCACCTTCTTAGACGATCAAGATGACCACGGTGCTGTAGTGTGTCGCAAGCAAGAGACAAGCGACACCATCAGTTTCTCCAACAACTCCATGGATGCCCGTACGCACATGCATTATCGTGCCTTGTCGAAATCTAAGGCAGACCGCCACATGGAACCTTTTATTATTGATATCGACACAACGGATAGTCTTGACTATGTTCTTTCTTCTCACGAAGGCGAAGAGTTTATCTTTGTGATGGAAGGCACAGTGGAGGTGGCTCATGGCAAGAAGAAGTATGTCATTGAGGCAGGCGATACTATCTATTACGACTGCATTGTGCCCCACCACGTTCATGGATTCGAGGGACAGGCAGCAAAGATTTTGGCAGTGGTATATACGCCGATTTAGGTTATAAGGTCGTTCCGCTTTAAGGTTATTAGGTTTTAAGGACTATCCAGTTCGGCGGTGACTTAAATATCTAATGGTTAATTCAGACTGAATAGTTCCTCATAACCTTATGACCTCATAACCTCAAAACCTTACAACCTCAAACTAAACCATCATGACTCTCTTCAACAGAACCCTCGGTGAATGGGTGGAGCATTGGGCGGCCACTACACCGGATAAAGAATATATTGTTTACTCTGACCGCAATTTGCGTTTCACTTGGAAGCAGTTTAATGAGCGTGTCGATAATATGGCAAAGGGACTCCTTTCCATTGGTGTGGAGAAAGGCACACACGTAGGCATCTGGGCGGGAAACGTTCCCGACTGGTTGACCTTTCTTTATGCTTGTGCCAAAATCGGTGCAGTTGCTGTAACGGTAAACACCAACTATAAGCGTGCGGAGTTAGAATATGTGTGTCAAAACTCCGACATGCACACGCTCTGCATTGTGAATGGCGACCGCGGAAATGACGATTTCGTGAACATGGTTTACGACATCCTCCCCGAACTCCGCACCTGCCAGCGCGGCTATCTCAAGAGCAAGACGCTGCCTCAGATGAAGAACGTCATCTATATCGGGCAAGAGAAATACCGTGGCATGTACAACACCGCGGAAATCTTACTTCTCGGCAGCAATATCGATGACGAGGAACTCGCTGTTGCCAAGCAGAAAGTAACGTGCTATGATGTGGTCAACATGCAGTACACCTCGGGAACAACTGGTTTCCCCAAGGGCGTGATGCTCACACACCACAGCATCAGTAACAATGGCTACCTTACGGGTGAGCACATGAAGTTCACGCAAGATGATAAACTCTGTGTCTGTGTGCCCCTGTTCCACTGCTTTGGCGTAGTGCTTGCCACGATGAATTGCTTGACGCACGGTTGTACGCAAGTTATGGTCGAACGTTTTGACCCCCTTGTTGTGCTTGCCTCAATCCATAAGGAAAGATGTACAGCACTTTATGGCGTACCCACAATGTTCATCGCCGAAATGAATCACCCGATGTTCCCCATGTTTGATATGTCAAGCCTCCGCACAGGTATTATGGCGGGTTCGCTTTGTCCTATTGAATTGATGCGTCAGGTGGAAGAAAAGATGTTCATGCGCGTCACGAGTGTGTATGGTCTCACAGAAGCATCGCCGGGTATGACCCACACACGTATTGATGATCCCTTTGAAGTGCGTTGCACTACTGTTGGTCACGAATTTGAATTCACCGAAGTCAAGGTTATTGACCCCGAAACGGGAGAAGAATGCCCCGTAGGTGTACAGGGTGAAATGTGTAACCGTGGTTATAACACGATGAAGGGATATTACAAGAATCCTGAGGCAACCGCCGAAGTGATTGACGCTAATGGGTTCCTCCATTCCGGTGACTTGGGTGTGAAAGACCCTGACGGCAACTTCCGCATCACTGGGCGCATCAAGGACATGATTATCCGTGGCGGTGAAAATATTTACCCCCGCGAGATTGAGGAATTCCTTTATAAGCTGGAGGGGATTAAGGATGTGCAAGTGGCAGGTATTCCTTCAAAACGCTATGGCGAAGAGGTTGGAGCCTTTATCATTCTCCACGAAGGCGTAGAGATGACGGATTTAGACGTTCGTGACTTCTGCGCAGGCAAGATTGCGCGCTACAAAATCCCTCGCTACATCTTCTTCATCAAGGAATTTCCCATGACAGGCAGTGGTAAGATTCAGAAGTTCAAACTCAAGGACCTCGGTCTTAAACTTTGCGAAGAACAAGGTATACACATTATTTAATAACCCACAAAGGTATGGTTTCTTAAAACGATGCTTGTGGTGTTGAAATCAGATGTGTGTCCGAAATGTCCACTTTTAGGCGTTTCGGACACACATTTTTGTGTGCCCAAGTTATTTTCAAACAACAGTTTCAGCAACTTTTAAAACATAAATAGAAATAGTGTTTACGGTATTACTATGAATGCGCCGAGTTTGAGGGTTAAGGCGCCGAATTTGAGAGTTTGTGAGACTCCAAACTGGTGTGGTGTGCGTAGAAAGGGCGATGAAGTGAAAAACTTAGGATGTTATGCGCTCTGAAACCGAATTTTTCGCTAACTTAGTCGCGAATTAACAATCATTAAACTCATTAAATACTATGGAACACTATTTGTTTTGGCTCATTCCGGCAGCGTCGTTGCTGGCATTGTGCTTCGCGTGGTTTTTCTACGCACAAATGAAAAAGACTTCTGAAGGTACGGAACGCATGGCGTATATCGCTGCTGCGGTTCGCTCAGGAGCCATGTCTTATTTGAAGCAACAGTATAAGGTAGTAGGTATTGTATTCATCTGCCTCGCTTTGTTGTTTGCCATTATGGCGTATGGTTTCAACCTTCAGAATGCTTGGGTGCCCGTAGCCTTCTTGACGGGTGGTTTCTTCTCAGGTTTGGCGGGTTTCTTGGGCATGAAGACAGCAACGGCTGCCTCTGCGCGCACGGCGAATGCCGCTCGTGAATCACTCAATGGCGGATTGCGCATCGCCTTCCGTAGTGGTGCGGTGATGGGTCTCGTAGTTGTAGGTCTCGGTTTGTTGGACATTTCCTTCTGGTACTTACTCCTTGACC
>CALCUV010000116.1 GCA_937906765.1 uncultured Prevotella sp. | reverse complement strand
GTTTTCTTCGATAATCTGCCACACTACTGTAGCGTCGAAGGGGTCAACTTCTTCCTGATAAATAGCCTTTACGCTTTCATTAGCGGGAAGATTGTTAAAAGAAGCATTTGTTACACCGCGCAGACTCACATACTCATTCGTAATGCTGCTGTTAAAAGCCCAGTAACCCTCCCCACTCTTTGCAGAAAGCTGATAGAGCTTGTAGTTCTTCACTTCGTCGAGCGAAGCAATCTGCTTGCAGGGCTGAGGACCTGCACTGTAAGTCACTACAATCACTCTGTCTTCAATGCTAATGGAAGCGCTACAACCATCTACGGCAATAGGTGCAACTTGGTCGGCAGAGAAGAACTGCGTTGCGCGAACGGTGCCACCGTCTAAGGTTTCGATGTTCGCATAAATCACACCGCCCTTACCGTCAACGCCTACCACCTTCACGGTGTAGAGTTGTTCTTGCTGCATATCGCCCTTGATGCTCACTTGAGCGCCACGAATGTATTCCGCGGGAATAGTGTAAGTGCCGTCTGCTGCAATTGCTGTGTAGGGAACGTTTACTTCAATCCAGTTGGGGTTACCATTATCGTCGAGTTGCTCAACGGCATTCACGTTGTAACCATACTTGAGCAAGAAACCGTATTGTACGAAGCCGGGAGCGGGAATGTCCTTCACCTGCAAGGGAGAAGCGTAGTTCAACACGTAACCCTGCAAGGGACTTTCGTCAGAAGCAAGCACGATGTCACCATTGAGCTGTGACGCATTTACGGTTACTTGGTCGCCATGCACGTCAAGCATCACGTCAATATAACCACCACCGTCAGAGATTATCGTGTTGCCACCAGCAGGATTGAGGTTGTCCCAATCTACCTTATAACGCATGCGATAGAAACCTTCGGGAGTGCCAGCGGGAACCGTAAACTTGGGCATAGGACTGCCAATGGTGTTACCATTTCCTGAAGTCGTACCGTCACTCTTACGCCAAGTGCCGTTTACCTGAGCAGCGCTGTAACTTACGATTTCACTGCCTTCAGCGGGTGTGCCATCATCGTTTACGGCAAACTCAAACTTACCGTCGTTGTTCCAGTCAACATAAACGTAACCGCTCATCCAAGCACCAGTGTAGTTAAATGTGGGTTGCACTTCCTCACCAGCCTTTGCTGAGAACACCCCAAGAGTAGTGTTGTCGGAATAAACTTTACCCTTAGCACTGGGTGATGTGTAGTTTCCGGCAGATGTGGTGAGACCAACGCTATTCAAATTGCGGTCTGTGCGAGTGCTTGCTGCGTCCTTGTCATAAGTGAGCGCATACTTATCTGTTGTAAAGCGCTTGTCGGGATTGTTGTCAATCACGATTTCGTCGAAGTAAGCATACCAGTCGTTAGCGTCAGCATGAGGTGAGCGTACGTCGGGAACAATTACCAAAGCGTAAATATCGATACCGCTATCCACCTTTTCTTCCTTGGCATAAGAGAAGCCCTTGAAACTAACAACAACGTCTTGCCAACCTTCCTTGGGCTTTACGTTAGATGTAGTTACCGCCCAGAACTGTTCATCTTCGCCCGTCTGCCAGTTCCAACTTTCTTCAAGGCGCTTGCCGAGACCAATAACCATCATGCGGCTGTCCGTAGGTTTGTCCTTGAGATAGGTCATAATGTGGATGTACTGCAACTGCTTAGTTACGCGGATGGGTTCTTTAAGGTCGATGCGCACACCAAAGGTGTTACTGCCAAAGCGGCTACGGCGCAACTTTACTACCTTTTCCGAACCGTTGGGAGCTACTCCCATTACTGCGTCCACCTCAGTGTCGGGGTTTTCAGCAACGGCTGCGTCAAAATCAATCGTTGGAGTTGCAGCGCGGAAGGGACTTTCTGCCCAAGAATCGTAAACGCTGATAGCTTTATAGTCTTCGTTTTCGAAGGATATTTGGGTTTGTGCCTGTGCGGTGAGTCCGAACAACATCAACGCAGCAGAAAGGATGATATTCTTTTTCATAAATTTCTGATTTTAAAACGAGTGTTGATGTTCTGTTGATTAATACACATTCAAATTTGAGAGCAAGGGACAAGCACGACTGTCAAGGATGGTGATGCGCAACTGTTTTGCGTTGTAACCATTGCCATAGCTTTCGCTGGTTTTACCATTGAGAGGAATAATGCGCTTGTAACCTACAGTAGTAGTCTGCATGTTGGGGCAGAGTTCTGTCCAAGTTGTGCCGTCTTCTGTATATTCAATCTTGAAATCCTTAATGCGCTGACCCAACTTCACAGGTTCTTGCATCACAAGGTAACGAATCACCTGGGGAGTGTCCCATGTGAGGGTTATTGTAGCATTGAGGCTACCATCATTCGTACCCCAGTAAGTTTCCTTATCACCATCGGTGAGGTTTGTCAGTTCATACTTACCGCCAGTGCGTGTTTCGCTCACTTCGATAGTAGCAGTCTTTGCAAAGTCAGTAGCAGCAGTAGTTTCGTCACGTCCGTAAACGGGCACAGCAAGACGTTCGTGGAGCATCTTACCTAACTTCTTCAACTCATTCACAGTGTTTGGGGGAAGTACACCATGCTGGTTAGGAGGACAGTTAAGAATGAGCGTTGCGTTGCGACCTACAGTTTCGAGATACATTTGGAAAAGGCGTTCTGCGCTCTTCATAGATTCGCCGTTATGCCAGAACCAACCAGCGCTTGTAGCCTTAGCGTCACTTTCACCAGGATTCCAGAACCATCCGTTAATATCGCCTTCTTCGCGAACTACTGTTTCAGACATGTAGTCAGTCATGGCCCAGTTGGTTTCGCCAGCATAACCTGATTCGTTACCAATCCAGCGCGCTTCACCGCCGACACCCCACATCACACAGTTAGGAGCGATGCGGTGTACGCGAGCACGGAGGTTGGGAATGTCATAATAGATTTCGGCGTCGATGTTGCGGTTGCCGCCTTCGCCACCGTAGTAACCGTCACCACCGCGCGCACCGTCGAACCACATCTCAAACTGGTCGGTACCATACTCGGCAAGCTCGGCACACTGACGGAGGAACACATCTTTCACATACTTGTCGGTACCATAGTGAATACTGTTGCGGTCCCACGGAGACACATAGAAACCGTACTTGAGGCCCAGCTCCTTCGCAGCTGCTGCAAAATCACGTGGGATGTTTGTGTTACGGCCATACTCGTTACCGGAGTTGGTGACATTGTGGTCAGTAGTCTCTGTAGGCCACTGGCAGAAACCGTCGTGGTGCTTTACCACTGCAATACCGCCGCGCATGCCGGCAGCCTTTGCTGTCTCAAGCCACTGACGGGGGTTAGGAGGCGCAGTAGGAGCAAAACGCTTGGGATCTTCGTCACCGTTACCCCACTCCAGACCTGTATAAGTATTCATACCATAGTGGAAGAAAGCATAGAACTCTGTCTCTTGCCACTTTAACTGACGCGGATGAGGCACTGGATGTACCTCTACCGGTTCGTTGTCGGGGTTAGCTGGAGCCTCCTCTTTCAGCTGCAACTGTGCCGAAGCGCCGAAAGGGGCAAGCATACCCATCAACAACAAAGATGTAAACAGTTTTTTCATTGTTTTTTGATTAAGGTTAGTCAATTGATTTCTTACTGTTTGGAGAGACTGCAAACTTGAGCAGAACCCCCATTTAGTGCAAAATTA
>CALCUV010000115.1 GCA_937906765.1 uncultured Prevotella sp. | reverse complement strand
AATGTGAAGGGGGTAGATAATATTGAGGTGGAAGTGGAAACCTCTAACGATAATCAAGCAGGCATTACGGAAAATCAACCCGGCGCCATGGGCCACCTTTATGAAGCCGAGGAAGATATTTACACCTTTGACGCACACTACGGACAGCGCGTTTACACGATTAAGGCCAGCGAGGTGGACGTTGAACACATGACATGGTACGTGCGCACACCTTTCGGACGTGAAGGCATTCCCGCAAAGGATGAAACGGGCAAGGAAATCTATAACGACCTCGACTATAAGTGGGTGGAATTTATGCTCAACGACAAGGTGAGCGGAAACAATCTTTACGCCAGTGGCAACATGCACTATCCCGCCGACAAGAGCAAGTTGCTCACCGTTATTGACGTGCTCAACCTCATCAAAGGCGAAGTGCAGTTGTGGAGAAACGGACAAGAAAGCCTCTTCGACCGTAACGGAGAAATGAAATTCACGGTGTTTGTGGACGAATTTTATTATGAAACAAACCCTATGAATCCGAACGACCCCGATGTGCTGTGGAAGAAGTTTGTCAATCAGCCCAACCGTTTGATGCACATTCTTTGTAAGAACAACCGTAGTGCAGATGATGACAGTTCCGTGACGGGAAGTATTCTCACCATCCGTCAACGTTCCATTCAAACCCCCTATAACATCAGTCAGAGCCACACCTCCCTGACCGAAGCCTGGGGATGCGAAACGGAGGATGAAACCCGAAATCAAGCATGGTTCTATCACCCCAACGAGCGTTACAACAACTTCAGTGCCAGTGCACACAAACCGTCCTACACTTCTGACAACACGTCGCGTTCAGACGGCCTTTACAACACGGCATGCCTCATTAATTTGGTCAGCGGTACGGGCAACGCAAAGACGTTGAACACCTCCCTGCGTTGGGACACGTTTATCGATTATTCAGGCACCGAACTCAATCTGAAGTCAGAATACCTTTCAGGGCTTCGCTCCATATTCTTGCGCAATCGTGACCTTGACGGCGACGGCATTGTCGATCCCGAAGAATTGCGTTGGTACATCGCCTCGCTCGACCAACTTTGCGGACTTTTCATTGGTGACCAAGGACTGAGTTCTGAGGCGCAGTTGTATCCCATTGAGGCCAGTCGTCAACCCAATGTAAAGGTGAACGGTGGCGTTTTTAATCAAGTTGACCCTTGGCGCATGCACGTAGTGAGCAGTACGGCTTGGAATCAGACGGCAGGCAACATCCCCACCATCGTATGGGCAGAAGAGGGTGCTTCTACTGGTGAATACCAACAGCATTACGGCAAACCCGCCTACTCCCCCGTGAGATGCATCCGCAACTTAGGCCTCCCCAATGCTACGGCAACTAACATTCGCACGGCAGGAGCAAACTTCCCCAAGGACCCCTTGGTGATTGTAGAGCGTCCCTCGGGAACCATCACCACCTCATCGGTCTATCGTTTCGACCTTCGCAATGTGAACAAGGAATCCCTGCGCGCCTATTACACATCTCACGAACTCGTTCCGGGCGATGTTCAGGATAAGTTGATTAAGGAATTCGAAGCTTCTCAGTCTGAAGATTGATAAACTTTATAAATTAATACCTTTAAAGGATATGCTTTGTTAAAAGCATATCCTTTTTTGTTTAAGATAACTTAAAGTTTTAGGCTTTTGGCTTGGAATTGTCCTTAATTTTTTATTATTTTTGCAAAACCAAAAGGTATTTCATTTGTTATGGTTATTAAAATGACAGTTAAATCCGTATTTTCGGTTAATAATAAGAAAATGTCGTTTAAATAAGGTTAATGCGTTATGAATAATAACAAAAGGCCTTTAATTTTGTTGACATGAAAAAGTCTACGATTTGGATATTAGGAGTGGTAATGGGGCTTTCATTTCTAAGCTTGCTCTATTTGCAGGTGAGTTACATTG
>CALCUV010000114.1 GCA_937906765.1 uncultured Prevotella sp. | reverse complement strand
GTAGTCAATACGCCAGCCCACATTCTTGGAACGTGCCTGGAACATATAGGACCACCAGGAATAAATGTCCGTCATATCAGGATAAAAATGACGGAAGGTATCGACAAACCCTGCGCCGAGAAGGGCGTCAAACTTACTGCGCTCTTCGGGTGTAAATCCGGGATTCTTGTGATTCCCCTTGGGATTCTTGAGGTCAATTTCCTGATGCGCAACATTAAGGTCGCCACAAATGACGACGGGTTTCTTCTTGTCCAATTCCTGCAAGTAAGCGCGGAAATCATCTTCCCACTGCATGCGATAATCTAAGCGCTTGAGCCCATCCTGTGCGTTGGGCGTATAGACCGTTACTATGTAAAAGTCGGCAAATTCCAACGTGATGACGCGCCCTTCTGTGTCGTGTTCGGCAATGCCCATTCCGTAAGCAACTGAAAGGGGAGTCTTGCGCGAGAATATGGCAGTGCCGGAATAACCTTTCTTTTCGGCGTAGTTCCAAAAGGAAGTGTAGCCCTCGAATTGCAGGTCGAGTTGTCCTGCTTGCATTTTGGTTTCTTGCAAGCAGAAAATGTCGGCATCCAGTTGCTGAAATATGTCGCGGAATCCCTTGTCGCAACAGGCACGAATGCCATTGACGTTCCAAGAAATGAGTTTCATTATGGGCACATTTAGTGAGTTTACACGCAAAAATACTTAAAAACTTTCACCTCTCCACGTTTTGCCACAGAAATTCTGTAACTTTGCTTCAAATTAAAGTTTAGCAACCATGAAACACCTACTCTGCATTCTATTTTTCAGCATATCGCTCCCCATTTTCTCACAACCCAAGGCCTACTTCACATCCCTGGAACAAAACTTGGGAGACATTGGGTGGGAAATGCCTTCGAGCGCCTTTTTTGAACTGACAAATAAGGGCGACAAACCGCTTCGCATCTTGAGTGTGCGTACGGATTGCGGGTGTACGGCAGTGGAATGGCCGCGTGAGGCAATCGAACCTGGAAAGGTGGCAAGGATTCGCGTTTCTTACGATGCTAAATTGTTGGGTTCGTTTGAAAAGTTGGTTGCCATCACTACGGATGCCGACCCTCGCCCCACCTATCTGCACCTCAAGGGACGCGTGAAAAAGGATTTGACTTTCAACTCCAACGATTACGAAATTCATATCGGCGATTTCCACCTCAGCACAGATAATATTGAATTTGATGATGTCAAGAAGGGTACTACGCCGAAGTTCACGGTGAACGTCATGAACGGTTCTTCACATGCGCTTCACCCCGCCTTGATGCACATGCCGGATTACTTGACCGCCGTGAGTTCTCCGGAATTTATCCCCTCAGGAAAGACGGGCGAAATCACCTTCATGCTCAATAGTAACCTCGTCAAGGACTATGGATTGACGCAAACAACGATTTACTTGAGTCGCTTCTTGGGAGACAAGGTTTCGGAAGAGAATGCGCTCAACGTGGCCGTAACCCTCTTGCCCGCACAACGCGCAACGACAGGAAAATATGCCTATGCGCCACGCATGGAACTCTCTGACACGACCCTTACGTTCCCCAAATTCGGAAAGAAAAAGAAACTCTCAAAAACGATTCGCATTAAGAACACGGGTAATGCTCCATTAGATGTCAGTCGTTTACAAGTGTATAACCCTGGAATAGGCGTGTCGCTCAACAAGAGGGTTATCCAGCCGGGCGAACAAGCAAAACTCAAAATTACGCTTCACAACACGGGGCGCAAACGCGGAAAACGCGCCGTTTTGCTGATTACAAACGATGCCGTTATGCCGAAGTTCACAATTAAACTAAAACAGGAGGGCGAGAAATAGTCACTCCCCCTCCCCTCATTCACCCTCTAAAAATCACATTCTATATATGGTCAACATCATTTGCGCTTTGGCAGAAAACAATGCCATTGGTTTTGAAAATCGTTTGCTTTACCGCCTCAGTAGCGACTTGCGCCGTTTCAAGGAATTGACTTCGGGGCACACCGTAATCATGGGGCGTAAGACGTTTGACTCACTCCCTAAGGGTGCTTTGCCTAACCGTCGCAACATCGTGCTCACACGTCAGCAGGGGTTAAACATTCCCGGCGTAGAAATCTTCCATAGTCTTCCCGAGGCTCTTGAAGCCTGCGCTACAGATGCCGAAGTGTTCATCATGGGTGGCGAAGCCGTTTACACAGAAGGACTTGCGCATGCCGAACGTCTCTACCTCACACACGTTCATAACACC
>CALCUV010000113.1 GCA_937906765.1 uncultured Prevotella sp. | reverse complement strand
AAAGAGACCAACGGCCAACGGCCGTTACCGCTCTCCCTGCTGAGCGCCGCCTGCGAAGCTAAGTGGCGGCGCCAGCAGGGGTTTTCCTTTGCTGGCGCCAGCCGAAAGAGACCAACGGCCAACGGCCGTTACCGCTCTCCCTGCTGAGCGCCGCCTGCGCAGCAGTTGTGGCGGCGCCAGCAGGGGTTTTAGTCGAACAATGTTTTTTCGCTATGCTTTTGTAAATTCCCTATTATGAAGTCGCAAATAAAGTTTCTGGCATAGTCGTTTGAAATGAGCGAACGGTCTTCATCGCATAGACTGCCCTGATGTCCTGACAATCCGTTAACCGTTCTCGTCATTGTCGGCTTTTGGTACGACCGCCCTTCCGTATGCTCGCAATTGATGAACCAATATTGCGTAGGCTTACGGAAGTAGTCGCCTCGTCTTTGCCTATTCTTATCTATGAGGTCTGGCTTGTATGGAAAATTGTTGTGGAGATAGTGGACTGAGGCATACGGGTTCTCAACGATTAGCCGTAAGCCTCGCACGTCTGCCGTTGTGAACATCTTTAAAGCCATTTCGTAGTAAAACTGACGCTTACGGCTCCGCTCCAATACCTTGTCGGCTTTCTGCTTAGTTGTGTCGTTCTTCCAATTGATGTTTGTTGCATCAAAGAATGTCGTGTTCTGCTGACTGAAGAATATGCACGGGAAGAAAGCCATAATTAAATCATCTGGGGTGATGTTGTCCCACAGGCTTTGCTTGTCATCGTAGCCTTTCACTATCTCAGCGAATAGGTCTATCACATGGTCAGTTTCTCCGAAGTTGTTCTGAATGTCGTAGTCCTCGGCAGGTATGCCCAATTTGATGAACTCTCGCTTAAATGTGCCTGATTGCTCAAAGAAGCAGTGCACCTTTCCTTTAATTTCCATTTTTCCTTCATTTTTTCGCGCACGTGTACGCGTAAGAGTAAAACCTTCATATAGAGGGGCTTAGGTCTGATTCCTTGGAAATCCGACGGCGGTACTACTGTACCGCCTTCTTGCGCTACACGAATACCCCCTCTGCAATAAGATTCATGTAACGCTCCGTGAGTGTGACAATATCGGCATCAATACCTGCCATCCTTGCTGCTACTGCTCGCTGCAGTGCTATAAGCTGCTCCCTGGAATACTGATATGGGCATAACCTCGCTGCGTCGTGCTCTTCGATGGTCGTAATAATGAGGTCAATTGCTTTGCGCTTTGCCTCCTCCACCGTAGTAGAGCGGTACTGCTGGAGTAGCTTTAGCAGCCGCTGCTCCATGGTCGAAGGCTGTGCCGAAGTAGATGGATGTTCGATGCTGACAAACTGCGCCACCTCTGCGAAGTTGAATAGTAGTTTCTCGGGGCACTTGTACTTCACAACCCCTTGCTGGAACTTGCGGAAATGGAAGTAATGCTTCGTCAGTGACGCAAATATTGTGAGAAGCTTTTCCTTCGTGTCATACATTGTCAGGTCGTTGCGGATGCTGCGATACTTGCCGTGTTCGCCGTTTTCCTCAATGGTGAGCCAGTTGCGAACATCTGCCTTAATGCTGAACTCAACCCGCCATATAGCAGGCTGATATGTTCCGCCTTTCCCATCGCGTTTCCTCATGCCGGCAATGGTGATACCTGGGTCATCTACCAATCCACATCGGAACCAGTCGTAACGGATGTAGGGTTTGTCTCTAACCTCCTGTAACTCTATCGTCTTGCAATACATCTTCGTTGAAACCTGTGACTTTCGTGCCCCCCATGATACGGAGTGCCACACTCGCATGTTCCAGGTATCCTCCCCATGGAGGGTTATGTCTGCCTGGTTAATCTTGCTGTATTTGCCATCAACGAACCGTCTGAGGAATTTAGCAGGGTCGTCGCCGTAGTCGAAACGTTCAAAATCAAGGCACACATCTACGCGGTAAATCTTGCGGAAAAGGACACTATGCTCATCCATGAAGCGTCGCAACCTATCTACACAACCAGCGGCATAGCACTGACGGTTGGTTAGCCGTAAGTGACAAGCATTGACGGGCATTATGTCCGTTGACTTGGGTAACCGCCGAACCTCCAGCCATGGTTCACCATGGTCGTCAAGAACTTTGTACATCTGCTCGTATATGCGGGTACCATAATCTCGGACATCAAGCAAGAGGCCCTCGCTCATCAAGAGTGACGGCTCCAAAGGTCGTTGCATATCCTCGAAGCAGTAGACCTCCAGCCAATCCAAGTTAACACATCGTACCAACCTGTTTAACTACCTTGCCGTTTTTTTTCAAAACATATCCATCCGCAGAAGCGTAAATCACAGTGCGTGAGCCATTTCTGCAATGAATCAGGTGAGCTGCAAGTTTACCATTTGTAAAACTTTGCCACCGTAGCAAATAACCGTCAGACAGGAGGCTGACAACAAGCGTTGCAGCCTCCTGTAAATAATCATGCTTCCTCATGTATATGAACCAAACCACAAACCACACTATCGGTAACGTCATAGACCATACCATCGGGCGCGTGAAGCAGCTGGCCGGATAACTCACCGGGAACCATGTACAACCTTTCTGGCTTCACGACAACCCCATCCTCTGTGTAAAGCTCTCGTGGAAAATCCTCTTTGCGGCCCACCAACTCAATGCGCTGCACGCTGCAGTTAAGCCCAGCCACCATGGTCCTAAGTTTTGGTGATGAGTACACTCTAACTGAGCAACGCCCTGACACATAAACCTGACGGCCCTTGCAAAGGTAAGGCAGGAGTGCACCACCATCACCTTCAAGAGCGCAGGAAACCCATGTTGTGGACTCGTGTCGTAAGTCCTGCGCATCGTTCCATGCTTCGTTGTGGCTGACGTTGAACGATACGAAGCGCTTGCCGTTGTTCTCAACAATTTGGGCGTCAGCGCCCAAGAAACCAATAATCTGTAAGTTAAGCATAATGTGTGATATTAAAATGATGATACAATAGAGCCAGCAATGAAAGCCAACCCAATAAGAAAGAATCTCAGAATCACGTCTAAGGCTGAAAGCCTTCCTTGGTCGGTGTCGTGTGTCATGATACTTAGGTTTAAGACGTTTGCGGGATTGGATGAATAACTTACCCGTATAGTAATTCCCACTGTTCCTTTAATAACAGTATTTCCTCCTGCTTTTTATTGATGGCTTCCAGCAAATCTGCCTCATTCTTGTTTAGTACTTCGATGTACACATTCTTTGCGTCTTTTACTATATTGCAGGTGTTCAAATTGTAGTGCCAGATAACCCAACCTTGAATTTTTGTAATCTTCGCTCTGTAAACCATAGTTTAACGCTTTAATTAAGTAAATCAATTAAGTGAAAAAAAGTTCTATAATGTCCTTCCTCGTCATCTTATTGCATAATAATTCGAGGAGAACGTTACTATTACGCCCGCTCAAGTGATATACGTCGTGGTTCGAACTGTTGACATCAACGCAAGCCACGCGGCAAACCAAAACGAGACTGTCCCATTCGTTAAACTGCAATACGATAACCCTGTAGTTATCCGCACTTTTCATTTCAATGTAGTTCATATTGCATGGAATTAAGTAAACAAGCAGGAGTGCGACGTAAGAAGGCAACCAGCCAAGTAATAGAGACAACACGTTGCCGTAGTAGCAACGTGGAAGAGTAACCAAAGGAAGCAGCCACCGCAGACTTGAAGTTAGCCACTTCCAGCGAGTGAAGAGTAAAGAAGAACCGGGACGAAGCCGACGTGATACCACGTAAGAACCTCAGTGCTGCACGATCACGTAGTGAAGTGCCAACCTTCACGATGAACCACACCACGTTAGGCGTTAGTGTGCCATCGCAGAAGGCGAAATCATAATGACGAACCATAATGTAATGCCGTAACCCAGGCGGGGGAACTTGTTTAACCGAGGAGTAATCGTAAGCAAGTTCGTGAACTGAGAATCGCCATTATGATACCTGTAAATTACCGGCGATGTCACGAAAAAGAGGGCAACCGAAATTGACCCTCCAAACAAGTTCATCCGAACCCGCGCTTCCTACGTTCATTGGTCGCTCCTCAGCGTTGCCAACCATCCTCAGAAGTCATTACAAAGATAGCGATTTACCTTGACGTAACCAAATAATTAAGGTCAATAATATGGTAAATAGCTGCAAATATTCGTATATCCTTACAACATGACTCAAAAAACCCCGAAATTGCAATCTCGACATTGCAAAATCGGGGCAAACCAACACCTCAAATAGTCGCTATTACTTGCGCATCTGCTCGAACTGCTCCACGGTGATGTAGTTCGTGGGTGACCAGGTAGTCCACTCCAGCAGCATATCCATCTGCACGGGTGGCTGGTCGGTCGTGTTGTACTGCACGTTAACGAACTGCTCGTTGGTGTAGTTCGTTAATACCGGGGTACCTTCCACAAGTCGCACGATGGGAACACGGTTACCATTGCTCAACTCAGCAACAGCTGCAGTGGCCACCGACGTAGTACCCGTGTGCTCTGCATCCTTCGTGAATGCAACATTTTCAAAGCTCTGCACGTAGATACCCCCCTGAGTTGCGTTGTCAGCCTGCTGGAGAATCTTGTCGCTCTCGCGTGATGCCTCGGGGTCCATGTAGCTGCGGATAACGGAATCCTCGTCAACGTCGAGTCCATCCATGGCACGACCAGTCTGAACCATGTAGCCCGTTGAATAGGCCCAAGACGATGCGGTCTTTGACGACACTATCAAACCAACTGAGTAGACGAAGTAATCATCACTTGCTGATTCGACGGAGAAGCCCGTGGCGGTACAACCAACGTTAATACCACCCGGTACCACATCGCCGACGGAAGTGCCAGAGTTCTGCGTATCAAGCACAAACGAAATCACACCAGGCCAGCGAATGCTCAAGTCATTGGCGTCACCCATAACAATAAGGAACGTAAGTTCCATTCCCTCCTGCAACATTGGCGTAACCTGAAGAATTTGGCTTGAAGCTTCCGCAATCGTGGAATCCCGGTCAACGTTATTCGCTTTGAGATTTGCGAAGATGATACCGTCGCTGCCTGAGCGAGAACCGCGACAAAGGAAATCAAGAGGAAGAGAGCCTTCCGAAATCTGATAAGGCAGAACGGGGATTCTCTTCTGTCCTTTGAAGACATCCGGCACGTCAGGAAGACGCATAGCCGCCGAAATGAACTTGTTGCGATTCTTCGACGCACGACCTTCAGGGATGAAGGCGTGATTCAGAACGTTCTCGAAAGCTGCATAGAACATAGCAGCGGGTCGTGCTTTTGCACGTTGCTTTGCCTGCGCGTAAGAGCGGGGATTGCTGATAGTAGCTGCGCGCTCGCGCATGAAGCTACCATCGGAGGTCTTGTAGCCTACCGTAGTTCCCAGCTTTCCCGTGTACCGCAGGACACCAGATTGTTTAGCCATAGACGTATAATTTAAGTGAGGAGGAACCGGCCTCCATGCCGGCTGAGACGACGTCAGGGGCCACCCCTCAGAACCAGCCCATCTCAACGTCGGCAAAGGTACAAATTTTTTTGTTCGGCGCAAAATTGGAGTAAGGTTGGAGGGGAATTGGAGTTTGTGCCTTTTAACTGACTTTTTCTTTACAAAGTATCAAAAATGGGTAGTGGTGGCGTTAAGTTCATTTAAGAAAGTTTAACGTCAAAATCGCCGATGGCGGAGGAAATAGTTCAATATCAAGCCCACGACGAAGACAAGCAACAGCGTAAATGTATCCATGTTGTAGTAACGTTCTGCGGTGCGTTTTATTGCCTTTGGGGGGAATAGGGGGGCTTGCCCCCCATAACATCCATGCCGCGTTAGCGGCAGATTCACGGCAAGGCGAAATCGGCTCCAGCAAAAAAGCGACCGAAGGGAGCGACGCATAAACATCAAAAAAGAAGTACCCCCGTGGCCGCAGGCCACGGGGGTGAATGCTTCGTGGCCGCAGGCCACGACACCCACGAAGGTAACAGGGCGGGAAGGACCCGCGGGGGTTGTGGTACCGGAAAGTTTCAAATTCTTGTTGAATCTCCGATTCAAAATCAACCGTTTGGGGGGCCCCCATCCCAACGGCGATAAGGGCGTAGCCCCGTCGTTGGGGAGGGGGCCCCCCAAACGGTTGATGTCGAATTTGAAAAACCGCCTCCACAACCGCCGCGGGCAAGGCGCCAGCCGAAAAGAACCCCCGGGCGAAGCCCGGACACCGCTGTGCCGAAGCCGGAGGTCCCCCGACGGGGCCGCGAAGCGGCAGCCTCCGAGGGGAGGGGGCAGGGGACCCCCCCGAGGGGAGGAGCGGGGTTCGGGGGCCCCCACGACGACAGCCGGCTCAGTTCCGGCACCGCCCGAGGAGTAGCCCCGCGAAGCGTGGGCCCGACGAGGGCGGAACGAGCCGCCGCCAAAGTAATAAATAAGAACGGCTTAAAGTAACTTCGAGCGTTGCCCCCAGCGCAGACCCGCAGGGGCGCAGCCCCGAGGACGCCAGCGGGGGCAACGCTCACTGCCGCAATCCATAGCGCCAGGCAAATTAGTAAAAGAACATCGTGGCCGTAGGCCACAGGAGAAAGACATCGTGGCCGAAGGCCACAGGAGAAAGACACCGTGGCCGAAGGCCACAGGAGAAAGACACCGTGGCCGAAGGCCACAGGAGAAAGACACCGTGGCCGAAGGCCACAGGAGAAAGACACCGTGGCCGAAGGCCACAGGAGAAAGACACCGTGGCCGAAGGCCACAGGAGAAAGA
>CALCUV010000112.1 GCA_937906765.1 uncultured Prevotella sp. | reverse complement strand
CCCTTCCTTTTTATACCAAGCCACAGATTCCTTCACCCCTTCTGCAAGTTGCACCTTGGGTGAGAATCCGAGATCCTCTTGTGCCGGACGGATGTCGCAACGCCAGTTGCGCTGGCGCATGATATTGAATTTGTCCATATTGAGTGCCGTCACCTTGCCCGTGAGTTTGCCCCACCAACCGCCAACGGTGCAGACGCAGCGCAAGAACCAGATGGGGGCGGTGATGTGAAGCACACCGCGCACGCCGAGTTCCTTTTGGAGCAGGTCTGAAAAGTCACGACTGTTGTAAACTTGCCCATCGGTGAGGAAATATCCCCTACCGCGCGTACCACGCGTGAGTGCCGCAAGGGTCGCTTCCACAAGGTCGCGCACATAAATAAAGGTAATGTCCTGACGTCGGTAACCCACGGCAAAATCAATATGTCCCGCAATGCTCTTCGCCATTAAGAAGTAATCCTTCTCCCTGGGACCGTAAACGCCAGTAGGACGGAGAATGACATAATCCAGATCGGGCAACTGCGCCAAGACCAATTCCGCCTCGAGTTTGCTTTTGCCGTAAGCCGTATTGGGTTGGGGAATATCCTGTTCCGAAATGTCGGCATAATCTGCCTCATGCACGGCACCCCATACGCTCAGCGAACTAATAAATACGAAGCGCCCGCGAAGAGTTGAGGTCTGCAAGAGCAAGCGAGCGAGATTGGCGGTTCCTTCCGTATTTACGCGGTAGAAGTCATTGGGATTGGCGCACTTTGTAGCACCTGCCGCATGAATGACATAGTCCCAAGCGCCTTCTGCCGTATGGAAGTCGCTCAACTGACGCTCCAACGCCTCCGCATTTCCCAAGTTCAGTTCAATAAAACGGATGCGCGCGTCTTGCAAATACTGCTTACTTGTAGAAGGTCGCACCGCCGCCCACACTTCTGCGCCCAACTCCAAGGCACGTTCCACAATGAAACTGCCAATAAAGCCCGAGGCGCCCGTCACCAATATTTTCTTGTTACTTAATTCCATAATATTCTGCAAAGTTACGATAAAAATGTGAATTGGTGGGAGGGGCGGAGGAGGAAAGGAGACCAACTCAAAACAAAGTCTGACTTAGTTCAAATTGTTTGAGACATAATTTGAATTAAGTCAGACTTTGTTTTACGAATAAGGGATATAGTTTTTGCGAAGTCGCAAATGCTTAGTTCAAAATCTTGATGCCCACGAAATACGTGCGGGGTTGTGTGGGTCCATAGAAATATCCGGAGTCGCGGAAGGTGCCCTTGTCGAAGTCTTTCTGGAAGGCGTTGAAGATGTTCTGAACGCCACCGTTGAGTTGCACTTTCAAGTGCTCGTTGAAGATGAACGTGTAGTTCAGTTTGAGATTGAAATCCATGAAATCGGGAGTGTGCTTCAACTCATCCTGAGTGATGTAAGTGTAAGGGAAGTCCGCGGGAATTTCCGAGGGGTCGGGAGCGAAGTGAGGCACATGCATGCGACCGGTATATACACCCGAGAGCGCCACATCGAAGTTCTTGAAGGGCTGACTGGAGAGGGTGAAATAACCATAGTAATTAGGCGTGCGGGGCATCTTGCGTGTGGGCGCCACATTGGGGTCTTCGCTCCACGCTTCTGCCTGTTTGTACTCACTACGTTGCGCCGTGAAGCCCACCTGAAGCGCAATGTCCTTGCCATGCGCCACCTTCGCATCAAGGTTTAACCCATAAACACGCGCACCACTACCATTGCGGCGCTCCTGAATCATGTTGCCCTGGTTGTCGTGCCCAACAGTTTCAAGCACAAATACGTCGCTGAGGTCAGTGTAAAACCCTTCCGCCAGGAAGTTTGCCTGCCAGTGGCCGAAGGTAGTTTGCCAGTCAAGCGAACCGCTAAAACTATTCGATTTTTCAGGCTCCAATCCGTCAGCCAGGCGAATCAAAACGCCTTCTCCGCCTACTGCCGTCACGTGTAAGTCTTCATCATACGCCTGAGGCGCACGGAATCCTGTGCTCCAGGTTAAGCGTGCTTGCACAGCCTCAATGGGGCGGTAGAGCAAGTTGATGCGGGGTGAGAAAATGGGATCTTCAATCAAGTTATGGTCATCCACGCGGAAACCTGCGAGGAGGGTGAAGTGGTTCATCTGCCATTCGTTCTGAAGGAAGGCACTTCCGATGCGCACCTCCTGATTGAGTTCGCGGTTATAGCCGAGCATTTGGTCGTTCAAGGTGTTTTGCTGATACTCTATCCCAGCGGTGAGTGTGGCAGGCGCAAAGAGGACTTTGCCCAAGCGACCTGTGTACATCCCTCCTACTACCCATGTGAGGTCGTCGGTTTTTCCGTAGGCGTCTTTCGACTTCTGTGCGCCGTAATAGGAATTGCGGTCGATGTGTTGCGCAGAGGCGAAGGCCGAGAACTTATGCTGATAACCGTTTACGTATTGGTCGAAGTTCACTCCCCCACTATTGATAACGTGTTTCGTTTGTTCGGTAATGTCACTCTCAAAGGGTTCGAGGTCGAAGGCATTACCGCCACGGCGAAACTCGTTGGTGGTGTGGTATTCCACGCTCAACTTGCTCGTGAGTGAGGGACGGTAATAACTGCGAAGGCCAAAAGTGTTCATATTCAACTTACCGAGTTCGGAGAAGCCATCACCGTCGGCATCATAAGGGTTGCGGTTGCGGTAAGATTGGTAAAGCGCGATGCCATACGTATTGTCCTTATCCACGAGCGAGGCATTGGCACCCATGTGTTGCTCCCACACCTTGCCGTTCATGTTTGACATCGTAGAGGATACCTGAAAACTGTTGTTCACAGGGTCTTTCGTGATAATGTTTATCGTTCCGCCCACGGCATTTGCGCCAAAAAGAGCCGAACCTCCGCCACGCACCACCTCAACTCGGTCAATCATGTTCGTAGGTATCTGTTCCAAACCATAGACTCCCGACAAGGCGCTCACGATAGGGCGACTGTTAATCAATACTTGCGAATAGGGGCCGTCAAGTCCGTTGATGCGCACCTGGGGGAAGCCACAATTCTGACAGTTATTCTCCACGCGGAGCCCTGACTGGAAGTTGAGCGACTTTGAAAGGTCAACGGCATTGACCGTTTCAAACGTCTGCTGATTCATGACCGTCACAACCACGGGCGCCATACTGCGACGCACGGCATTACGGCTTGCCGAAACCACCACTTCATCCATGTTGCTTTCTTCTACTTGCATCTTGAAATGAATGTCAACTGCATACGCATCGCTTACGGTTACCTCTTGCGTTTGAGTGGCATATCCGAGGAGTTGCACGCGCACTTTATACGTGCCAGCGGGTACTTTTTTGAACACAAAGTGGCCATCGGCATCGACTACGGCACTGCGCTTCAAGGCATCCAAAAAGGCTACGGCGCCAGGCAGACTTTCTTCCGTATCCGCCGTAACTACGTGGCCGAGAATGGCGTTTGTTTCAGAATTTATGTGATGATGATCGTGCGCAAAAGCAATGTTCACCCCACTGATGAGTAGGGCGAAGAAAAGATATATTTGTTTCATTATTTATGTGTTAGTGGGATAAAAATCCGAACGGCGCTCTCCCCCTGTTCATAGGGATTTCTTTCCCCCGATAACGGGGGAACCGAAGGGGGTGGGGACCGCTTGTACAAAAATGCTATAGGAATAAATACATGTCGCACACTGTAAAAAGGATTTAGCACCCTCTCACCACTACGTGGTCCCCTCTCCCTATGAACAGGGAGAGAGCGCCATGCGGGAGGTTGGTACATCCATGCGATTCTTGTATTTGTCCTACAAAAAAACTACTAACACATAGCGGGAGGACCGCGCAAACAAAAAGTAGGGACATCGGAAGTTACCTCTCCCACCAACGCCTCAGCATAATCCACCTGAAGCAACACCACACTGGGAGCGGCAACAGCAACCGCCTCGGGCACGTCGGCACAGAAGTAATGGCAACAACAATCAATAGATGCCACCTGCTTCTCCGTATGCTCGTGCTCATTGTCCCCCAAAAGGTGAGAGTGCACAATAGTAACTCCGTTCACAATATGCACGTGAACGAAGCTCGTGATGCCTACTTGATAAACTACAAAGAGTAGGAGCATCGCCCATGCCTTTATCATTCTCAACAGGGACAAGTGGTTGCCGATTTTAAAATACTGTGCAAAATTACAAAATTTCGATGACCTGACAAATCCCCTTTTTTTACTATTTTAAAATACAACAGGAGGTGGAGTAACCATAAGTAGTGACAGATTCCTCCTAACATCAAATGGATTTCACGACTTTTCCGCACCAGCGCCCCCCTCATTTTAGAACGTATAAAACGACCTGTTAATCAAGTTTGTAGGACACCCGTCACAATTAGTAACTTTAGGCGCACAATCTTACTCTTTCTACCTCGTATAAGTAGTCCCGTGGCGCGTAAAAGTAATTACATTTTCGCAAGGTGAGGAGGGGAAAAGAACTTCATACACAAAATGTACAAAATAAGTAGAGGAAGCGCCACGGTGACACTTCCTCTACTTGTTATTTGCTGTTTTCTGCAAGTTATTTCTGCAACAGATTTATGCGAATCTTAATTTGCCTTTCGCGTCAGGCGTAGGGTGTACCACGCAATGTGAATCAATCCAAAAACAGAAGCAACGATGAGCAACGTTTTATCGGCATTCATCCCTACGGTCTGTTGGTGCCAAAATCCTGTGACTATGCAGAGCACTCCCAAACCAATGC
>CALCUV010000111.1 GCA_937906765.1 uncultured Prevotella sp. | reverse complement strand
TGAGTTGTTTTAACGGAAGTATCAAACCACACTCTCCCCTTAAGATAGGGGGAGTACCGCCTTTGGCGGGGAGGGGGTATGAAATGCAACTTTGGGGCAACTACTATATCATTGCCTATTTTTTTTTTTGCTCATCGCAGGCGAATAACACGAATCACTGGTTGTGTAAATCAGTAATCATGTGCGCCCCGCAAGGCATTCGTGAAATTCGAATGCGATGAGCAAAAATAAAAACTCCGAAAGGATTCGTGTTATTCGTGAAATTCGTGTTCTTCAAACCCAATATGGAATTTGCATTTGAAGGTAAGTCAGAAATGCCCTTTGTGGAGGACGTACGCATCGTGTGTCCGTACCTGTCAATCGCTCTATTATTCCCAATAAAACGGAGGGTGAAACGACGTGGTTATCGCTTCACCCTCCTTAAAATTCAGTGGTTGTCAAATGTGAGTGATTACTTGATGGCCATCTTGCGGTATGCTCTGATTCCGTAAACAGTGATGATTGCGAAACAGATGAAGGGCAAGATGAATGAGAAATTCACGGCGGGGTGTCCCATAACTTCGCCAAGGTCAATGATAGACCCTTGGAGCGGAGGCATAATGGCGCCACCGACAATGGCCATTACGAGGAAGGCTGCGCCGAGTGAGGTGTCTTGTGCCTCTACGTTTTCAAGGGCAATGCCATAAATCGTGGGGAACATGAGGGACATGAATGCCGAAATGCCTACAAGGCAGTAGAGACCTGGCATGCCTACGATGCAAATGGCACCTGCCGTACAAATCATGGCGCCTATGCCGAAGATGGCGAGGAGGCGGCGTGAGTTGACGTACTTCATTAAGAAGGTTGAGATAAAGCGACTGCAGAGGAACATGCCCATGGCAAAGATGTTGTAATTCTGTGCCGTTGCTTTGTTGATGCCGAGATGGTCAGCGTATTGGATGATGAACGTCCACACCATAATCTGTGCCGCAACATAGAACACTTGAGCCACAACTCCTTCACGATAAATCGTGTTATTCCAAAGGCGTCGAAGGGTGCTTTTTGCGCTGTCTTGCTGCACACTTGTCTGTGTCTTTGGCATTTTCTTAAACGCGATGATGAGGAACATAATCACCACCACCACACCGAGTACTACGTAGGGGTCGCGAATCTCTGCAAGGTCATGAAGGCGGATGTCTGCTTTTTCTGCTTCCGAAAGCGTTCCGAAGATGATTTCTCCCGCTTCATTGCGCTTGTCGCTCCACAATTGGGGAAGTACGATGAGCGAAGCAACTGCCATTCCCGAAAGAGACCCCATCGGGTTGAAGGCTTGTGCGAGGTTGAGGCGACGCGTAGAGGTTTCCTTGCTGCCTAATGAGAGAATGAAGGGATTGGCCGTGGTTTCAAGGAAAGCAAGTCCGAAAGTCAGGATGTAGAGCGAGAGGCAGAAGAAAATGAAATTCTGCATTGCTGCCGCAGGTATGAACAAGAAGGCGCCGATTGCGTAAAGTCCGAGCCCGAGAAGAATCCCGCTCTTGTAACTATAACGGCGAATGAAAAATGCAGCAGGAAGTGCCATCGTTGCATAACCACCATAAAAGGCACATTGTACCCATGACGCTTCAAAGGCAGAGAGTTCCATCACCGTTTGAAAGGCAGCCACCATGGGGTTGGTAATGTCATTGGCAAAGCCCCAAAGCGCAAAGAGCGAGGTGATGAGAATAAAGGTAATGAGATATTTTTTTTCTACGAGTTTATTCATTGGGGGGAGGGAAAAGGTTAAAGGTTAACGGTTAAAGGTTAATGGTGAAGGGTGAAAGGTTAACAGTGATGGGGTGAAAGGTTAACGGTGAATGGGGCTGGAGGCAAAGGGGTAAGTCAATGGTTAATATTAACCCTTCACCTTTAACCGTTAACCCTTCACCCTTCACCTATCCCCTTTATCAATACAAGTGGAACATGCGTTCCATAAGTTGCCACTTTTCTGCTGAAGAGAGTCCTTCCTTAACGAGTTGGAATTCCGCCATATAGTCTTCCCATTCCGCCTGTCGGGGAAGTGTGGAGAGGCGTGTCATAGCAGTGTCCCACTCAAAGTCGAGGGGTGTTTCGACAATCATAAAGAGGCGTGTGCCAAGGATGTAGATTTCCATTTCAAGGATACCTACTTCGCGGATGCCGGCAATGATTTCCTTCCAGGCGTGTTCCTTGCTGTGGCGCTTGCGATATTCGGCAATAAGTTCGGGATTGTCGCGGAGGTCCAAAGTTTGGCAGTAGCGCTTTACGGGACCATTATACTGTTGTACGGGATAACCGTTTTGGGGAGTGCTCATGTCTGAGGTTTTAAGGTTATAAGTGTTAATAATATTCCGGATGGTGTTCTCCCCCTGTTTATAGGGGGAGGGGACCGCAAAGCGGTGAGGGGGTGCGAAAAAGTGAGGAAAGGAAAGAGAGAGAGGAGTTTCCATACTGCGTGTATTCGGAACCCCCTCACCACTACGTGGTCCCCTCCCCCTATAAACAGGGGGAGAGCGCCGTGCGGGATTTATATTCCTCCCACCAAGTTACTTTTCCTACATTCTAAGTTACTCTTTTCTCGTCCTAACTTACTCTTTCTTCTCTCCAAGTGCCTAATTCTCCGCTTCAGATGCCTCTTTATTCGCTCCAAGTCCCTCTCTCTTCAAGGAATTGGTTTCCTTTATATATAAATTATTGGCGTCCAGTAAACACTTCTAACTCTATTAATATAAATTAGTTCGAATAGTATAAGTTACACAGTTTGCATGATTCCCCTGAAAGGGGATAAAACCATTAGCCCAGGGTAACACCCTGGGTTTCGTTACAGTCGAGGTTTGCGCCCTGAAGGGGCAAAAGCAATTATAAGGTTTGAACTGCAATGCTTTTGCCCCTTCAGGGCGCAAACTCAATCGTTCATAGCCCCAGGGCGTTGCCCTGGACAGGATGCTTATTGGCCTTTCAGACCATCACTTCTTAAAAAGTTTACCAGACACCAATATATATAAATATGTGTAAAGGATGGAAGTTTTTGCTTCTGCGAAGTTCATGTTACAGAATTTATGCTTAATTTTGCGCCCGTTAGTTTTGAAAATCAATAAATTCTAAATAACAAAAACTATGTTTAAGATTTTCCAAGGTTTCCATTTGGTAGAGCGCTTACATCAGAACAAGCAGAATCGCCGAATCGAGAAACTCCCCAAGCACTTTGTTGCTTTGGTCTTTACCCTTGCGGTCACGCTTACGCTTTGGAACATGCCCATTGAGATGTTTGGAATTCCCGAACTTACTATTGTGCAACAGCGTACGATTGCCCTTTTCGCGTTTGCCACTTTGATGTGGTTGCTGGAGGTGATTCCTTCATGGTGTACGTCAGTTGCGATTATCGCAACGTGTATTTTCACCATGTCTAACGATGCCTTCTTTACGTTCACTAAAGGTTTTGATCCTGAAAAACTTGGAACCTTGTTGAGTTCTAAAGAGGTTATGGCAACTTTTGCAGACCCCATCATCATCCTCTTCCTCGGCGGATTTATGTTGGCTATTGCTGCAACAAAAACAGGTCTTGATGTAAAGCTTGCGCGCATTCTTTTGAAGCCCTTTGGTAAGAAGAGTAATAATGTACTCCTCGGCTTCATCCTCATCACGGGTTTCTTCTCTATGTTCGTAAGTAACACGGCTACTGCAGCGATGATGATTGCCTGCTTGGCGCCAGTTTTGAAGTCAATTCCCGATGCTAAGGGTCGCACTGCCTTACTCCTTGCCATTCCTATCGGAGCGAATATCGGCGGTATGGGTACTCCCATCGGTACACCTCCCAATGCGATTGCAAACAAGATTCTTGACATCCCCTTCGGAGAGTGGATGTTTTTTATGTTCCCCTTTGTGATTGTTGTCCTCTTGCTCTCATGGGTGTTGCTCCGTAGTTTGTTCCCCTTCCAGCAGAAGGAAATTGAACTCAAGATTGAGGGCGAAGCACAAGGTGGTTGGCATTCCACAGTGGTTAACGTAACATTCCTCGCAACGATTCTCCTCTGGTGCTTGGGTAAGGACATTATCGGTATCGGTGCTAACGCTGTGGCCATGTTGCCAATCTGCGTGTTCTGCGTAACAGGCATTATCAAGCGTCGCGACCTTGAAGAAATCAACTGGTCCGTTCTTTGGATGGTTGCCGGAGGTTTCGCCCTCGGTTTAGCACTCCAAGGTACAGGTTTGGCAAAGGTTCTGATTAACAACATCCCCTTCGGCGAACTTAATCCTATAGCGTTGCTCGTTGTGGCAGGTTTGATTTGCTGGGGGTTGTCAAACTTCATCAGCAACACGGCTACTGCGGCACTCTTGATACCTATCCTCGCAGTTGTAGCAGAAGGTTCTCCTGCGCTTGAAACTATCGGTGGCTCTCGTACACTTCTCTTGGGCGTGGCAATGGCAGCATCGTTTGCAATGTGCTTGCCCATCTCTACGCCTCCTAACGCTCTCGCTCACTCAACTGGTCTTATCGAACAGAAGCATATGGTTCGCGTAGGTATTGTTGTCGGTATTGTAGGTATGGCACTTGGTTACCTCATGCTCATTGGTATTTCAATGTTGAAATAAGAAGACTCTCTCGTCAGAAGTATATAGAAAAGGAGAAATTACCTTGCAACATTCAGCAGGTAATTTCTCCTTTTTGGATTTTCAATTGTATGTAAAATCAAGTTTTGGCGTTACACTCCCTCATCTTCTTTCAGAGGTGTTACTTCAATATCAGTGGTTTCGTCGCGTTGGATTTTAAGACTCCAATTCTTGGGGAAGAGTTCGAGGCGTAAGTAAGTGCCACCGTCCATACCCGGAACGCAGACCTGTGAAGTGAAGACGAGTTTGTCATTCGTCGAAAATTCTTCCCAATAACCGATTCCCGCAAGGGTGCCATATTCAATGTCGTCTTCGCTAAGGTATTCCAAGAATTGCTTTTTGTGGAAGGTGCGACGATAGGTCTCTTTGCTGCCTTCCTTCACGACTACGGTCACGACATTGTCGTAGAAGCGTGTGCCGAGGGCATCTTCCACGATGGGCAAATCCTCGTCGTGGCGGCGTTCAATGGTGATGTGGTAGATGTTTCCGTTGAGTGTGTCCACATATTCGCGAGTTGCGTCCTTGTCAGCAATAGTGTCAATGGGGGCCTCCTCTTTCTTGGGGGTTGCTTTCGCCTCTTCCTTTTGGGTTGTTTGTTCCTGACCGCCACAAGACGCCACGGCGAGCAAGGCAAGACCGAGGGATATAAAAAATAGTTTCTTCATAATAGGGTTAGATGCTATAAATAAGATTCTTCAACACGGCAAAATAACAAAGAATATTGCAGTTCTCCAAGATTTGTGGCGAAGAATCTTGCTCTGTCAAGTAGAAAATCGGTAAATTTGTGTCCCAAATGAGGGGATTTGCAACCTTCGTGCATCCCTTAAAAACAAGGGCGAAATTATTTAAGATAGAATTCGTCTTATTTGCCCAAATAATTTTTCGAGTATCTTAAAGAATCTGCCCAAAAATAGGCCTAATTTTCACATGAACTAAACTCCTTCTTCAGATGACACGCATATTGCCTTTCATATTGCTGACACTTAGCATCTTGTGCTCATGTCATGACGACCATTCTTCACCTGGCGATCCCGATGCCCCCGACAACAACCCCGATGCGCCTGCGGCAGAGGCGCGTCGCACAGTGTTAATCTATTGTGCCGCACAAAACAGTTTGGGTTACTCCTCCAGTTACTACCGCAGCAATTGGACCGCCGACTCGCTCGAACTCGTTGCTGGCAAGCACTTTGTGAGCGCTGACGATCGCTTGCTCGTCTTCGTTGACGACGCTTTCCATCCGCGCCTTTACCGATTCCGCGCAGATGCCGACCCTGAATTAATTCTCCAATGGGGATATGACGCCAATTCGGCAAATCCCGAGACGCTGAAAGACGTGTTGACGCGCGTCAAGGAGCGTTATCCCGCTCGCGAATATGGACTCACGATGTGGTCACATGCCGATGGGTGGATTCCCTCCAGCAATACGGTTTACTCCAATCCCACACCCCTCTCATTCGGAGTAGATGTGGGCGAAGGGGGGGATATGTATTACGACAAGACTGCCGACGGCAAGACGCTCGGTGCGCAAATGAACATCAGCGCTATGGCAAAGGCGATTGCCGAAAGCGGACTGCATTTTAAGTACATCTTTTTCGATGCTTGCTTGATGCAATGTGTGGAAGTGGGTTACGAACTGCGCGACGTGACCGACTATGTTGTGGCCTCGCCCATCTCGATTGCCAGTGCCGGAGCGTATTACACGCACATGTTAGAGCGAGGATTGTTTTCTGACAACCCTTGCGACATCGCCCAAACCTATTATGAGGATGTGACGTCGGATGCCCTTGTCAAGGATTACGATGATTTTGGCATTGTTATCTCAGTGTTGAAGACGAGTGAACTTCCCGCGTTGGCGCAAGTGGTTGGCGAGGCGCTGAAAGACGTGGATTTCACCGCCTATCCCGACCTTAAGGAGGCGCATGCCTACCATGTCTATCACCACTCCTATTACTATCGCCCGCATTATTACGACATGCGCTCCGCCTTGCGTCAACTTCTGAATGAAGAGGAATTTAAGAAGGTGGATGCCGCACTTTCGCGCGCCATTCCCTTCTATGCCGCCACGCATAAGTATTGGGTGGGTCCATCAATGAATGGTTATAATAATATAAACGTGCCCGATTGTTGCGGCATGTCCATGTTTTTCCCCCAGAAGATATATGCCGACAATGCTTCCCGCTGTGTTTTTGGCAATCATAATGAAACCTATCGTCAAACGGCATGGGCAAAGGCCATAGGTAAAGGGGCCGAGTAGGGGGTGAGACACGAAAAAATGCGTGTCACACGAAAAAAATTACTTTTTTCTTGTAACCTTTTTCAAGTTCACCCGTCTTATATATAGGTATGAGTAAAGAATCGGAATTTCTCGCAGAGTTGCTACCGCTGAAGCAAAAGTTGTTTCGGTTAGCATTGCGCGTTGTGCAAAACCGCGAGGACGCCGAAGATATTGTTGAAGATGTGATGGTGAAAGCATGGGAGCGCCGAGCAGAACGCGAGCAACTTCATTCCCTCGAAGCCTTCTGCATGACCATGTGCCGAAATCTGGCGCTTGACCGACTTGCCCTGCATGAACATCGGAATGCCTCGCTTGACGACAGTCACTTGCAGGCGCCCGACTTACAGCGAACTCCTCAGGAACTGCTTGAACGCGAAGAACGCTTAAACGTTGTAAAAAAACTTATGGCGCAACTTCCCGAAAAGCAACGCACGGCCCTTCACCTCAGAGATGTGGAAGGAAAAACAACAGAGGAAGTGGCCACCCTGCTACAAACCACTGAGGCTAATGTCAAAGTGCTCGTGCATCGCGCACGACAATTTATCAAAGCATCTTACCTAAAAATTGAAAATCATGGACTATAAATATATCGAACAATTGCTCGAACGCTATTGGGAGGCAGAGACCAGTCTTGAAGAAGAACGGATTCTTCAGTCCTTCTTCGCCCAAAAAGAGTTGCCCAAGCATTTGGCTCCGTATCAGCCCATTTTCGCAGCTCTTGCTGAAGAAAGTCAAGAGCAACTGAGTGCAGATTTCGACGCTCGCCTCATGAAGCGCCTGAATCCACAACCTGCGTTTAACTTTAACCGCATGGTGAAGCGCACGTTTGCTGTGGCTGCAAGTCTTGCCGTGTTCTTCCTGGTGGGTGTGGGAATACATTATATATATATGAGTACACAGCAACCCGTAGCCTGGGATTACAACCCTTCAAGTTACCAAGACTCATATGATAATCCCAAAATCGCCCTTGATGAAAGCGTAGAGGCGCTCCGCCTGTTCCAAGAACAGTTGCACACCATTGACGTAGTTGACACCATTCAAGTTATGCCAACAAAATGAAGCACTATATCATAATGTTATTCTCCTTCATGCTTGCGCTACCCACATTTGCACAGCAAGAAGAAGATTTCGCTTCAAGTTTCATGAAACTGAATGGCGAGGAAGAGGCGCTACAGTGCGTGACCGTGAGTCCCAGCATGATGGAGCGCATACTTCAAATTCCTGATGACTCTGTAGAATGCGATTCGTTGCTCCCCTTGTTGGAACAAATCAAGAGTGTGAGAATCATCAGCAGTCTTTCCACCGTTGAACAAGTAAGCCTTCTCTACGAAAAGGCAGAAGTGTTGGCCGAATATCACCCTTTAGGGTATCAAGAAGTGGTGCGCGACGAAAATTGCACCATTTATCAGCGCCGACGTGCCGATTGCATCGTAGAACTCATCATGATAATGCAACGAGGTGCATCCTTCAGTTTGATAGACCTCACCGGCAACATGACCGACGACTTCCTGTCGCGCTTGAGTGGCAGTAATGTTAAAGAATAAACAAAGAAATCACTACTAACTTTAATTCATAGCCTCGAAACGCGAGGCCCGCGGTACATAATTGACTATTAAAACACCATAAGAAGAGGACGCCGAGAGGTGTCCTCTTTTTAATTGTGATGGTTTTTATAGTTTCTATAGTTTCTATAGTTCCTATAGTTCCAATAGTTCCTATAGTCCCTATAGTATCCATAGTTCCTATAACTCCTGTAATAATCTATTTTCCCCTCCCTAAAATCCCCAAATCTTTGCCATTTGCTTCCAAAATGCCACTTCCATCCCTCTAAATGCTTACATTTTGATTTTTCTTCCACGCAAAGAAGTTGACAAAATATAGAGTTCAGGAGGCATTTTGCCCCCAAAATGATACTTTAGATAGTGATTTGTATGATTTTTTTACATTTTTGTTTGTCAGAAGTTAAAAATAGTTTACTTTTGCCACTCGAATCATTTTGGGGACAACTTTCTAAACGAAAAGAGTTCTCCGCGAAAAAGTAAACAAACTCTATATTTAATAATTTAACAACACAAACAGTTATGGACAAAAAGTTAATGCTTTTGTTAGTGGGCTTGCTCTTTGGAGCAGTTACACTGATGGCTCAGAAGCGTGTAACGGGTAGCGTGACTGACACCGATGGTGCTCCTGTTATTGGTGCAACTATTAAGGTTGACGGTTCTAAGGTTGCTGCTGTTACAGATGCGGAAGGTAAGTTTGTACTTCCTAACGTTCCTGCTTCTGCAAAGTCTTTGAGCGTTTCTTGCATCGGCATGAAGACGCAAAAGGTAAGTGTGAGTGGCAACGTTGCTGTTGTGCTCTCTTATGACGATGAACTTTTGGACGAAGCAATCGTAGTCGCTTATGGTGTGGCAAAGAAGGGTTCGTTCACCGGTTCAGTATCACAGATGAAGGCGAAGGACTTGCAGAAGATGCAGGTTGCTAACGTCTCTAAGGGTCTTGAAGGTCAAATGGCCGGTGTACAGATTACTTCTGCATCAGGTCAGCCCGGTTCTCAGGCATCTATCAACATCCGTGGTATCGGTTCTATCAACAGTTCTGCTCCCCTTATCATCCTCGACGGTGTTCCCTATGATGGTAACTTGAACTCTATCAACCAGGCCGACATCGAAACAATGAGTGTACAGAAGGACGCATCTTCTACTTCTATCTACGGTGCGCGTGCTGCGAATGGTATCATCATGATCACAACTAAGAAGGGTCGTGAAGGTAAGACTAACGTAAACTTCGACGCTAAGTGGGGTTTCTCAGACCGTGGTGTGAAGCCCTATCAGACTGTACGTAGCGAAGCTGACTACTACGAACTCTACTGGGAATCTATGCGTAACCAGTACATGACAAAGGGTTCTTCAGCATTCGAAGCTGGTATCATGGCTTCTCAGAACTTGATTAAGGACCTTGGTGGTTACAACGCATTCAACGTTGCTGACGCAGACTTGATTGATCCTCTCACTGGTCGTATCAACCCCAACGCTCGCCTTCTCTATCATGACGACTGGGATGATGAACCTTACAACACTGGTCAGCGTCAGGAATACAACGCTTCAATTAGCGGTGGTAGTGACAAGACTCGTTACTATGTTTCATTGAACTACCTCGATGAAAAGTCTTATATCAAGGCTTCTGACTTCGCACGTATCTCAGGTCGTGTAAACCTCGAACATGAAGTTAACGACTGGTTGACAGTTGGTGTGAACGCTAACTACGCAAACACTGAAACTAACTACACTGCTGATGCAGGTACAACAAACTCAATGTTTGCCTTCACTCAGGGTATCGCTCCTATCTATCCCGTATACCAGCGCAATGCTGATGGTTCTTACGTACTTGATAGCCGTGGTAACCGCATGCTTGACTTCGGTACAGGTAACGGTCACAACCGTCCTTACTCAATGAATGCGAACCCCTTCCTTGACATCCTTTACAACGTACACGAATACGAGTACGACGTAATCAACCTTCGTGGTTTTGCTGATATTAAGCTCCCCATCAAGGGCTTGACGTTCCACGTTGACGGTGCAATGGACAATATCGCATCTTACTACACCGACTTCCAGAACCCCATTTATGGTGACGCTGCAGGTGTAGGTGGTCGTTCAACTAAGGGTACAGGTCGCTCACGCAACATCACAACTTCACAGCGTTTCAACTACTACAAGGAATTTGACAAGTGGAACATTAGCTTGATGGCTGGTCACGAAAGCCTCCGCCGTCAGAGCCAGGGCTTGGAAGCACAGATGACAAACTTCTTCATTCCTGATAACTACGAATTCTCTAACGGTGTAGTTCCTGGTCAAGACCCCTCTTCTTCTAAGACTCGCTACTCTCTCGAATCATACTTCGGTCGTGCAGAAGTTTCTATCGTTGATCGCTATAGCCTTTCTGCTTCTCTCCGTTACGACGGTTCTTCTAAGTTCCATCCCGACAAGCGTTGGGGCGCATTCTGGTCAGTAGGTGCTGCTTGGCGTTTGAGCGAAGAAGCATTCTTCCAGTCTTCATTCCTCCGCGATTATGTTGACAACTTTAAGGTTAAGGCAAGTTACGGTACACAGGGTAACGACAACATCGGTGGTACATACGCTCTCTATCTCGACCAGTACACTGTATCTAACGTAGATGGTAAGCCCGGTGTAACTCACGCATACCGTGGTAACCCCAACTTGACTTGGGAAAAGTCTACTAACTTCAACGTAGGTTTCGAATCAAGCTTCCTCAAGAACCGCTTGATGGTTGAATTTGACTACTTCATCAAGGTTACAAGCGACATGCTCTTCAACCGTCGTCTTGCTCCATCTGTAGGTGTTCCCGCAACAATCGCAGACAATGGTATGGAAATGCAGAACGAAGGTATTGAATTGACTTTGACTGGTGTACTTGCTAAGAAGAAGAACTTCAACTGGACCGCTTCTTTGAACTTGACTCACTATAAGAATACAATCAACGAACTTGAACCCGGTAAGGATCCCTCAGGTTATCAGAGTGGTAGCTACTGGCGTAAGGTGGGTGGTAGTCTCTATGACTTCTACATGGTTAAG
>CALCUV010000110.1 GCA_937906765.1 uncultured Prevotella sp. | reverse complement strand
AACTTGAAGCTTTACGTTCCAAAGCACGACTCTATCGTGTGTACTCTTCACTCACCAATATGCATGTGCTTGGTGAAGACTATATTCGCAAACAAAAACGTGACCTTCCCCCTCTGATATTCCAAACCTCAATCCTCTGTATTCCTGTAGAAATCCTGGCAGATGGGTTCTATTCCTCCATGCACCCAACGCACAAATACCGTGCTGTGGACTTTCATCGTCTCGATATGCTGGGCATTCCTGATAAACCTGTAACTACAGATTGCCGATATGATGCAGACCTGAATCAGGAACTGCCTTTGTGCATAGCGTTCGACTGGAATGCTAACATCAACTGGTTGGTTGTGGGACAAGCTGACTATCGAGAACATCGCCTGAATGTATTGAAGTCTTTCTTTGTAAAGTATGAAAGGAAAATCCCCGAACTTATAGATGACTTCTGCCATTATTATGAGGCATATCAGCGTCGTGAGGTTATCTTCTATTATGACGCTACAGCGCTCGGTTCTAATTACGCAGTCAATAACCAGGACTTTCAGTGGGTTGTTTCTCACGAACTTCTTAAACATGGATGGAAGTGCCGACCTGTATATATTGGTCGCCCCATGAACCATGTAGAAAAACATCTGCTCATCAACCGTGCTTTCTCAGGACAAACCTCACTCATGCCCTTCTTTAATGAAGACAATAATGAATACTTGCTCATCTCGATACAGACCGCAGGTGTGTACAACGGCAAGAAGGACAAACGAGGGGAGAAACTCGCCGAGACCGAAGAGGACAAACTGGAAGCACGCACGGACGGTAGTGATGCCTTTGATACTTTATACATTGGTTGTGAGAAATTCCCACAACAATCACTCATCATTACCGTCACGTCTGATTTGTAGCGATTACCATGCATATTCCGCTCGGTTGCCCCTCGTGTCTGGACTTTTCGGGCGTAGGGCGCTGGGGGGTGCAAAAAGGCACACACCGCAGGAAACTGCGGTGAGAGGGGCTCGTCGGGTTGAAATACACACGTTTATATGCGATAAATCGCACTCAATCAAGTGTATTTCAACCCGACGAGCTTTATTCCCCCAATCTGCGATGACTACCCCAAAACGAAAAATTGCAATTGGAGAAAGTCTTCGCATAAAATCCTCGCATAGAATCCTCGTTGTAAGTCCTCGCAGATTGGGATCCCGTTATGAGAAATGGAATCGAAAAGAACTACGTTCATTCCTCAGGATAAAGTCCAACCCAATAATTTTTGAAAAATAATTAGCAAGTTTTGAAAAATAATTGGCAAATAATTTGGTAGATTGTAGCGAAATCGCTACTTTTGCAGTGTTCTAAAAAAGCTCTTTGATATTATGAAACAGAAAGAATTTTTCTCAGAGCTTAGTTCGGCTGGGGGCTACATCTTGCGCCATGGCGCTAATCATGACATTTGGTTCAGTCCAAAAACTGGTAAAAAGTTCGCTTTGCCAAGGCATGGTTCGCACGAGATGAGCAAAGGCTTAGAACGAAAAGCTCGAAAAGAGTTGGGGATTTAATCCCCGCTCTTTCCCTTCGGGGGGAGAAATTACAGTTCTCCTTTTGGGGTTGGATTTATTCTTCCTTTCGGGGTTGTTTCATGTATCAAACTTTTTTGAACAATAAGGCGGATGCGCCATTCCGCCTTTATTCTGAAATTAAACATTCCATTATATATGAAAGTACAAGTTATTGTAGAGAAGTCTCCTGATGGGGATTATTCTTGCTTCGTTGATCACGATTTTGAGCACTTTGGACTTGCGGGTTATGGTGACTCCGTTGAAGAAGCGAAGGCTGATTTGTTGGTGTGTTATGAAGAGATGAGGACCTTGGAGGCAGAAGAGGGGCGTGGGGTCCCTGAATTGGAGTTTGTGTATAAATATGATATGCAGTCATTCTTCAATTATTTCTCTTACCTCAATGTTACCAAAATTGCCGAGGTCGCTGGTATCAATCCAGGATTGATGCGCCGATATACCTGTGGCAATATAAAAGCGGGCGAAAAGCAATATGCACGTCTTCGTGATGCAATCCGCATGATCACCACAGAACTTTCTGCCGCTACTTTTTAGTACATACATATAAGTCTCGGGTCAAAGATCCTTTTTTAGAACACCCGCCCTGCATTTCTCCGAGCGAATGCAGGGCTTTTTTTTGTGTCTTTTATTCCAGAACATATATATATATTAAGTTTGCATTGTAATTTTTAATGCAACAATATGAAATACCAACTCTATATCAATGCTCCTATTGGTTGGCCCATATCTGCTCGATATGTGCGCTCTGTGCTTGCTGACTATCAGGGCAAGCATGTTGATGTGTATGTGAACAGCTTTGGCGGTTCGGTGGTCGATGCACTCGACATCCGTCAGCAGTTCATTGACCATGGTGATGTAACGTGCCATATTCACGGTATGACCGCCAGTGCTGCTACACTCCTGGCTACGGGAGCGAAGCAAGTCAAAATGTCGAAGTTTGCCCTCTTCCTTGTTCATCAATGTTCACAATGGGTGGACACCTGGGGACGTATGAATGCTTCGGAACTTGCCGACACCATTGCCAAGTTGCAGAAGACAGCCGACGACCTCGCTACCGTTGACCAGGTAGCTGCCAACATCTATGCCGAACGCACGGGCAAGGATGCCACGCTCTGCGCCGAATGGATGAAGGAAGCCAAGTGGCTCACTGCCGAAAGGTGTAAGGAGTTGGGGCTTATTGACGCAATATGCGAGGACGGAACGCAAACGGATGTCACAGATGAACTGCGTGCGCAGATGGTGGCATGCGGGTTCCCCCTCCCCATTCCGTCTCCCGACGGCAAGCGAATGACGAAGATGGAGCAGTTTATGGCTGCCGTCAAGGCATTCTTCGCAGAGGAACCTGCGGAAGAAGACGACGAAGATGACGAGGAAGAAGATTCCTCCGAAGATGCATCTAAAGAACCTATCACTGAGGATGTAGGCAATGCCGAACTCGAAACAACAACACAAGAAACAACTACTATGGAAACTTTTACATTTGAAGCTCTCTGCCCGCTTCTCGGTGTTGAGAACCTTAAGGGTAGTCAGGAGAGCGTGTCGCTCACTGTGGCACAACTTCAAACTATCAGCGACCACATCACCACTGTTGTTGGCGAGCGCGACGCGCTTCAGCAGCAGGTCGATGCACTCCTCAAGGGCGATGGTGCAGAGGACAGTGGTGTTGAAGGCGGTGAATCTGCCGACAGTTCAATCGCTGACTGCTATCGCGCAATCCAATCACTTGTTTAACCCAAAAACTAAACTACTATGGCTCTCTTTAATATTACAGACAACGAATTGAAGCAGTCAGCGGTGAAGTACCGCAAAGACTTGCTCATGATGCCTACTATCTCTGCAAAGGCAACTCTTGACCACATGAGTCTCCGCCCCGGTGTGGCAGGTCGTGAAGTCGTTGGGCAACTCTCTGGCGACATTGAACTTGGCCCTTACGACCCCAAGCGTGTTGACG
>CALCUV010000109.1 GCA_937906765.1 uncultured Prevotella sp. | reverse complement strand
TCGAAAATGGGCGGTTGTGGTTTGATTGGGTTCATGTTAATCCTCCTTGTGAATATATGCGCAATTCAACAGAGACGGCAACGGGCGACCATATCTTAAAACGGGTTATGTGGGAAGTATAGGTGTGCATGTGAGGGAGAAATATTTCTTAAAGTAAATATATAGAAACTATAGTCACTATAGATACTATAGACGTTAACCTACGCCTCATTCTTCTCCACCTTCAACGTCATAAGTTCCCAGATTTGGCGCGGAATCAACTTCCACACCGCCACGAGCAAGCGATAGCGCCAATCAATCGTCACAATGCGCTTGCGCTTCTTCAGTGCCTTCACAATATGTTTGGCCACCGCCTCCGTCTTCATCTGCATGGGAAATTTTGCTCCGGCTATGAAGGCCGTACTTACGAATCCGGGACGAATATCTGTAATTGTGAGGTCCATATTATAGGCGCGCGAATTTTGCGCTAAGGCCTGTAGATAGGCATGTTGCATTTTCTTCGTGGCAGAATAGGCCGCCGCCGGCCCCAATCCCTTAGTGCCCGCAATGCTCGTAATAGCGGCGATATGCCCTGGGCATTTCGTGGTCTTAAAGTAATTGAAGGCCGTGGTCATCATACGCACAAATCCCTCGCCATTAGTCACGGCCGTGCGAATTTCCTTTTCTGCGTCAAGTTCTGGATTATACCACCCCACTCCGCTACTATGCAGATAAAGATCTACTCCCCCAAGGCGCTCGGCAAGAGTCAGCCACGCCGCAGAAGCCGTAGGAAGCGTGACGTCAATACTCGCCGTCAAAACGCGGTCGGGAAATTCCTGTCGCAAAGGTTCAAGAAGTTCTACGCGACGCCCAGCAAGTCCGAGCGTCCACCCTTCTGCGAGGAGTAATTTGGCAACTTTGAGTCCGATTCCCGAAGTTGCTCCAACGATAATTGCTTTTTTCACGAATGAACTAAAATCTTACGTTGTTTAAGTAAAAGTAAAGCCCTGCAAATCCACATTATTTTTGCTCAAGAAGCGACAGGCGCTCCCTATTGTTTCTCCACCTTGCGCCCGCAAATCTTGAGGAACTTACAATAACCGCAATGTTTCTTGCAGGTTGTTTGACGGAAAGGCACCTCAGGCGAGAAGATTTCGGCAAGTAAGTTCGTGAGGCGCGCCTCAAACTCTCGGGCAGCATCGTTAAAGTAATCCGTCACGACATGACTCTCATACACCGTCTTCTGCGTCTCTTCGCCCTTCGACTTCACCACTTTCTGCACCATCTCTTTAATCTTCACCCCCATTTCTTCGGCACTAATTTGACGGGCAGTATTCGCATCAGCGGCATCTTTCGACTTACTCAGAGCAGAAGAGGCCAACTTGATATACATCAACGAAGGCATCAGGCGAACATTATTTTCCAGCAACACCTTATCCACTACGTAACTATAATAAAACGTTTGGAAGGCATACTTATACATTTCGTCACGCGTCGTGTCAAAAATGTCGGCCACGGTTGGTGTTCCGCTGGGGCGTGATTGCGACGTTTTGTAGTCCAAAATACGCTGCACGGCACCTACTCCCCAGTTTATTTCATCCCAACGGTCAATAATTCCCCCAAGGAGTAATTTCACCGTGCGATTTCCTGACTGCACATCAACCACATGCTTCACCGTCTCTTCCAATCCCAAGATTTTCAACGGCGCAAGAGTTGCATCGTAAAATAATTGGTTTTTGACGTAGCGCTTAATGACTAAGCGGTTGATTTCTTGCTCACCATTGAGGCGGAGTTTGAAATTCTTGCGTTTCTCTTCATCTTTCACGTTGAAAAACACCTTGGCAAAGGCATAGGCAAGCACTTTGTCGAGCTCCATATCGTCATGCGCCATGGCCTTTAACTGACTTTCTGAAATTTCTCTGCCAGGCAGGAACGTCAATTTTCCATCCTTCCACACGGCTTTGCCTTTAAAGGGCGTGTAAAGTTGTTCCATGCACTCATGGAAGAGCGTTCCGAAGTGGCGACTATCTACGTCTTCCGTAAATTCGTCATCTTCATAAAGCCCCACGACATATTGCAGGTAGAATTGCAGAGGGCAGTTCAAATAAGTGTTGATTGCCGAGGGCGAAAGGTAACGTGGCTTTTCTTTATTGACAATGTCAAATCGGTCGCAGAGACGTGCTAACACCTCTTCGCTTTTCGCCACCTCGATATCGGGAGTTACGTTGGTTTCACTCTCTGTTGTGAGCGAGCAGAAGACGGGTTTTGTCTGCGGAGAGAGCAACGCGCGACCCTTTCCGCCGTTCACGCCCACTTCAGCCAATAATTGCGACAAGAAACGCGACATCTCTCCCGACGCCATGCCATCTGTGGAGACATTATAGAGCAAGGAGATGTTAGAAGCGCGACTGATGAGGCGGTAGAAGTAATAAGCGGAAAGCGCCACCTGTTTTTCTATCGTCGTCATGCCGTAGGCTTCACGCAGATTGTAAGGAATGAAGGACGCTCTGTGTGACGTTCCAGGAAGGAAGTCTTCGTTGGCAGAAAGCAACACTACGTTGTCAAAATCCAAGCAACGTGTTTCGAGCAGACCGAGAATCTGCACGCCCTCAGCGGGTTCGCCGTGGAAGGGTATGGACTTTTGTTGCAACAAACTGCGCAAGAGGCGCAAGAGGGTGGCACCCTGCACATCGAACAAGGGACGTTCGCTACCCTCTGCCTGAATTTCGCTCAACGAAATGAGGCGGTTGAGCAAGGTGTAGGCAGCAAAGACCGACTCACAGTATAATTGGTCAAGGGCATCGAGATGCTGTTGTTTTTTAAAGGTCATGCCGACAATCTGAGTGACTTCGGCAAGATATTTCAAGAGGCTCAAGTTCCCCTCTGTGAGTTGGAAAAGCGCCTGTAAGGGTCCTTCGGTATGCAGGTCGGCATCTGAAGGGAAATACACCCTATTTTCCACCATGTGTTTGTTCAAACGCTCCACTTCTTTCGCGTCCAAACGCCCAGCGTAAGGGTGATTCAACACACTGCTCACGTATTGATAGCGCCAATCATTGCCCGAGCGTCCATAGAGTTGGAGTTCGGCAAGCGAAAGCAAAAAACTCACAATCGGGGTTTCGCCCAAGGGATAACCCATTGTGATGTTGAGCAACATCTTTTGGTCATCGGCAAAAGTGCTTGGGATACTGTGAAGCAAGGGTTGGAGATTGTGCTCATTGCAAAGCACCACCGCCGTGCGAATCATGTCATTTTCGTGCTTCAAAGTGTCCTTCAACCACCCATCTACGTAACGCGTCTGCGACGTTTCCGTAGCGGTCTGAACATACGTAATTTGCTTGGGGCGACAAAGGTTATTAAACGCCTCATCCTGCTCTAGCTCCGTGAGGTTATCCAGAGCGTTTCCAAAGAGTTGGATGTTCTCCTTTATAAATTGGCCTGCCTCAAAAACGCTATACTTTTCGTCGGCCTCGCCCAAGTTCGTGTAGCCACGGTCATAGTCCCAATAAAATTCTATTGGCACCATGTGCT
>CALCUV010000108.1 GCA_937906765.1 uncultured Prevotella sp. | reverse complement strand
AGATGATGGAACGAACGGTCGAATTCGTCGGCCTCGATGACCACGTAGGGACTCTCGGGAGCGATAAGGTAGTTCGTGCCATAGTTTTTGGTGATACCGCCTAAGAAGGCGTTACACTTTACTCGGCTGCTATGAAGCAAGTGTGCCGTCATGGCAGAAGTCGTAGTCTTACCGTGAGTTCCCGCACAGCAAAGGCCCTTCATCTGTCTCGTAATGATGCCCAAAACCTCCGCACGCTTCTTCATATCAAAACCTTCGCGGCGGAAATAATTAAATTCCTCGTGCGTGGCAGGGATGGCGGGAGTATAGACTACGAGAGTCTCCGCCTTATTCTTGAAGCATTCGGGAATGTGTTGCTCCCCGTCTTCATAATGAATCGTGGCGCCTTCTTCACACAACTTTTTCGTAAGCGACGTTTCCACACGGTCGTAACCACCTACGTTATAGCCTTGCGAAAGAAAGTAACGCACCAAAGCGCTCATACCGATGCCTCCGGCACCAAGGAAATAAATATTTTGCATGTGAGGATTGTAGAGAATTTAATGTTTTTGGGTGAGGAGAATGCTTGCTCTATAGTCCTTAAAGATACTATAGTTCCTGTGAATCTATCATTTTCTCCTTGTCACCTTAGAGCGAACCTGCCTTATTCCTCTCCTGCCAATGCCAAAACCTCACGGGCGATGTCCATTGCCGCATTGGGTTTTGCAAGGGTGAGGATGTTGTCGCTGAGTTCCTTCAGTTGAAGGGGTTCTTGTACGAGAGCGATGGCACGGGGTAAGAGTGACTGGCGCGCTTCATCGTCTTTGATGTAAATGGCAGCATTCTTTTTCACCAGGGCTAAGGCATTTTTCGTTTGATGATCCTCTGCCACATTGGGCGAAGGCACAAGAATAACGGGCTTTCCGAGAAGGCAGAATTCAGAAATGCTTCCGGCGCCAGCGCGTGAGATAACCAAGTCGGCAACAGCGTAAGCCGAGGCCATGTCTGAGATAAAGTCCGTCACCACCAAGTTTTCGGGACAACCCGCACGGCGTAAGGTCTCCGTAATTTCCGCATGATAATAACCACCCGTTTGCCAGATGAATTGCACTTCGTCTTGCTGGCGAATGAGTTCCAAACAAGAGAGCACACTTTCGTTAATCGTGCGCGCACCAAGCGAACCGCCAACAATAAGCACCGTGCGCTTCTTCTCGTCTAAGCCAAATTGCTCAATGGCGTCCTTATAGACAATCGTGGCATCCTTTAAGTTCTGACGCACTGGGTTTCCGGTGAACACGATGTTCTCCTTGGGGAAAAAGCGCTCCATTCCCTCGTAAGCCACACAGATTTTCTTTGCCCCACGTGCCAAAAGTTTGTTGGTCACTCCGGCATAGGAGTTCTGCTCTTGGATAAGTGTGGGAATGCCTTCCTTTGCCGCCATGTTGAGTGTAGGTCCGCTGGCATAACCACCTACTCCGACCACCACGTTAGGCTTGAAATCCTTGATGATACGCTTAGCCATGCGACGGCTCTTCATCAATTTCCAAAGCACACTGATGTTCTTGAAAGGGTTTTTGCGGTCGAAGCCCTGAACAGGGAGTCCCACGATTTTATATCCCGCCGCCGGCACACGCTTCATCTCCATGCGCCCCTCGGCTCCGACAAAAAGGATTTCAGCATTCGGACGCAACTCACGAATTGCGTTTGCTATGGAAATTGCTGGGAATATGTGACCACCGGTTCCGCCACCGCTTACGATTATCTTTAATTCGCTCATAGTACAGTTCTAAGGAGTTAAAAATCCCATAAAATCAGGTCTGTTGCGACCACTATACGGGATTTTGCAAAGTTAGTAAAATAAATTTGCATATACCGCGCATGTTAACATATTATTTATAAAATATTTTTGAGCGCAAAATTTTCAGTTTTTTAGCGTCGAAACCTGCTGTTAAACTCAAGGTTTTGCCCGCTTGATTCACATGGCGATTCTTCGCTCCAAAAGTGTGGAAAACAGGTGTGATGTGAGTGTTATTTTTAGAGGAAAAGTGACCCCGAAAAGACTGTTTGTTTCTCGTTTTTTACTCAAAAAGGAATGGAAATGATGGTTGTTTGCAACGCTCCCTAAAATAGCAGAAACAAAGTCTCAAATTGTAGCTCGTAAGTAGCACTTAATTTTTCGTAACTAACGTTTAATTTTTCCAGTTTCTAATACATTCTTCAGCAATTCAAATGAGGGGGCGTAACATTCGGATTTTAATCTTCGAGATTTCCACTTTCCAACCAGAATTTATTGTTAATTTTGTGGTCTAAATCTTTAAGAAAATCATGCCTCACTTTGCCGACATACTCTTGCCGTTAGCCTTGGAAAACACGCTGACTTATGGCATCCCAACAGACTTGCAACTCGCTGTAGGTCAGCGAGTCGTTGTGCCGCTTGGGAAACGCAAACGCTACACAGGCATTGTGACGCGACTGCATGACGAAGCGCCCGCCAAGGGTGTGGAACTCAAGTATGTGGAAGAGGCCGTGGACGTGGTGCCACTCTTACTGCCCGCCCAGTTGGAGTTTTGGGAATGGCTCGCAAATTATTACATCTGCACGAAGGGCGAAGTGTTGAAAGCCGCTCTGCCTTCGGGGCTCAAGTTAGAGAGCGAGATGCGCCTTATTCGCGCTGAATTGCCCGCGGATGTGAATGAAATGACGCCCCTTCAGCAAGCAATTTATCACTTGTTGGACGCAGAAAAAACTACAACCCTTGAGGACATCACCAGCAAACTGAAGCGCACGTCAATCATTAACACAGTGCGTCAAATGATTGAAAAAGGGTGGGTAGAGGTACGCGAAACGATGCGTGAGTCTTTCCGTGCACGCACAGAAACTTATGTCAGATTGCCTGAAAGTGTGGTGCTTGAAGATAAGATTGACGCCCTCTTCGATGGGTTACGCAAGGGCGGAAAACCTTATGCTTTGCTCTTGGCATACACTGACTTAGCGCGTTCGGCAGCAGCCTTACGCTTGCGCAATCCTAAGTTGTTGGCCGAGGTGAGTCGCTCCCAACTGCTTCAAAGAGTTGAAGGGGGCGATGCGGCACTCCGTGCGTTGATTGAAAAAGGCTATTTGGAAAGTTATTCTGTAGAAGTGGGCCGACTGAAAACCTGTGCCGCCACGGAAACTCTCGGAATGCGCCCCTTGAACGACCATCAGCAGCGCGTCTTAGAGCAAATCAATACTTCGTTTGAGCAACACGACATTACCTTACTCCACGGAGTGACCTCGTCGGGAAAGACGGAGGTGTATATGAAACTCATTGAGGATACCTTGGCAGAGGGCAAACAGGTGCTCTATATGCTTCCCGAAATAGCCTTAACCACGCAGATTACTACCCGACTGGGTCGCGTTTTTGGCGATAAGATGGGCGTGTATCACTCTAAATTTCCCGACGCTGAACGAGTTGAACTCTGGCAACGCCAACTTACGGACAAGGCCTTCCCATTGATTCTCGGCGTACGCTCTTCTCTTTTCTTGCCTTTCCAAAACTTGGGGCTGATTATCGTAGATGAGGAGCACGAAACCTCTTACAAACAGCAAGATCCCGCACCGCGTTATCACGCTCGGGATGCTGCGCTCGTCTTAGCGAAACAGTTGGGCGCAAAGGTCTTGTTGGGAACCGCCACTCCCTCGCTCGAGAGTTTCTATAAGGCGCGCCAGAAGCGCTATGGCTTTGTGGAGATGCGCGAACGCTTTGGGGGGGTGGAATTACCCGAAATTATTGTGGAGGATGTCAAAGAGTTGAAGCGCAAAAAGATGATGAAGACGCCCTTCTCGCCACGCCTGAAGGAGGAAATCCAAGCGGCGCTGGAGCGTAAGGAACAGGCTATACTCTTTTTGAATCGCCGTGGTTACAGTCCCGTACTTGATTGCCACCATTGCGGATGGACGCCCAAGTGTACGCAATGTGATGTCTCGCTGACGTATCATCAGCGCGAGCAGCGCTTAGTGTGTCACTATTGTGGGAAGAGTTATGACGTGCCACGCTCTTGTCCGAACTGCCATGAGGCGGATTTGCGCGATATAGGTTACGGAACGGAGAAAATACAAGCCGCTATCGAGGCTGTGTTTCCCACTGCCCGCACCGCACGTATGGATCTCGACACCACACGTTCGAGAGCGGCCTACGAACAAATCATTCGCAAATTCCAGCAAGGCGAAACCGACATTCTTATCGGTACGCAAATGCTCACGAAGGGACTTGATTTTGACCGCGTAAGTGTGGTGGGGATTATTAATGCCGACCAGTTGACAAACATGCCCGACTTCCGTGCTCACGAGCGTGCTTTCCAAATGCTTTCGCAAGTAGCAGGGCGCGCCGGAAGGCGTGGGAAGCAGGGGAAAGTCGTGATGCAGACGCGACAAGTGGAACATCCCTTGACGCAACAGGTGGTGACAAACGACTACTTCGGAATGTATGCCGAGCAAATGCAGGAGCGTCAACTCTTTAGGTATCCTCCGTTTTACCGGGTCATTCATATTTTCTTGAAACACCGAGACGACCGCACGGTTGAGGCGGCTTCGGCCTACTTTGCCTCACTCCTGCGTCCGCATTTCCCAACCGACCTTCTCGGACCGGAACGCCCGCTCGTGGCAAAGGTACAACTGCAGTACATACGCAAATTTATGCTCAAGGTAGCGCCTAATTTGCAACCTGCAAGCATACGTGCTACGTTGCGTGCCGCACGTAATGTCGTGGCAGAGCATCCTGAGTTTAAGGGACTCACTATATATTACGATGTTGACCCACTTTAGGGCGTTTAGGTGTACGCCAGTCCCTCTAAATCCTCATAGAGAGCATAAAAAATGGCATCTTTCTGTAAAAAAGTTAGATATATTGTTGGTTATGTGAAAAAATGTGTATATTTGCTTGAAACTAACACAATTATTAACCTCACCAAGTCTTTAAACATAGCGTGATGGAGGCAAGGTGAATAAACTAATTTTTACAACTATGAAAAAGTTTTTGATGTGCGTACCTGCTGTGATGTTGGCAATGCTTACTTCTTGTGGTGATGACACAGTTCTTACCGCTGGTGCAGCAGAAGATGCTGTTACTATGAATGTAATGTGGGAAAATCCTATTGATGTTCGTAGTTTTGAGGTAGGTGAATACATGGCTTCAGAAGAAAAAGTTGAAGTATTGACTTCTCTTCAGAACGCAAAGGTGATTACGTTCAAGAAGAAGAAGGATGAATGGGGCGGTTACCTCGTAAACGTTTCTCTTACTGAAGAAGGTAAGAAGCACTTATACGCTGGCGAAATCATGTCTTTGCGTGAAGACTACCTTGATGAAATTCCTGAAGTGAAGAATGGTGAATATCCTGAATATGTAACTAAGGCATTGAAGTCTGTTCTTGACAAAGAAGATTCTGTTGACCGTATGGATGCTATCAGACATTTGAAGGGCGAGATTAAGTACTATAGCAATGAAAAGAAGAACAAGGAAGACAAGTCTTATTACGTTAACGTTGTTTGCGGTAAGATTAGCGTAAGTGACGTGAAGGAAATTCGTTGCACAGAAGAGGATGCTAAGAACGGCGTAGGTACAGCAAAGGTAGTGTTTGAATATTCTGACGTTACTCCTTTCGGTATCGTAAGAGGTTGTAAGAATGGCGATAAGCAAACAGAAGTATTGAGCTTCAAGCGTTACGAAGACCTTGGTTGGGTGCTTGCTTCTGAACTCTAATCCCCAAAATCTTAAACGTAAATATCAGGTGATTTTAGAGGTTTAAGCCCCTTTAAAATTCACTTTAGATACCATAAAAGTCCAGCAATTCTGCTGGACTTTTTTATTTGTCTCTATGCTTGCTGACGCATCCTGACTGCCTCTCGCCCGCAATGCGTAATGGTGCTTTTCAACGATAAAGGGATACCTCCGTTTCTGAATTTGCGGAGAGAAATTGGATAGCGCACAGAATTATATCTTAAATACGGCGTCTTATTTCTTACTAAATTTTCCCTAAGTTACTTTTAAGAGCGGCGATTTAAGATAGTGTTTCCCGCCTTAGCTCAGGATGGGCAAAACTGTGGGTTGTACATGAGAACACAGGGGAATACGCGGGGTGTGACAGAGGCGTTAGAGTCGTTCCCCCTTTTTAGACATAAGAACATAAGAGCATCAGCAGAGCAGATTTGAGGACTTGGCGCATGAATGAATAAATACGTCGTGATTTTTATTCTGATTCCCCATTATTTTATTTTGCAATCACGCGTGGTGTGAAGCATTTTCTTTGGGCGCTTAAAAAGGCGCTTCCACCATAGGTAATAACCTGTTAACGGAAGAGTAGCGCCGATCAATGAGACGAACATCCACAACCATCGTCCCCATGCTCCTGCGAAGGAACCGGTGTGGAGGGTGAAAATCCATCCACTTAATTTGCGATTGTAGGGAGAGGCTTCGTAGGGAACCACCTCTGTAATTCTTCCCGAGGCATCTAATGTGTATTGGTCGGCAGCACGTGCATTGCCCCACGCATCCTTTTTCACCGAAGCACTACGGGGTTTCATGGTAATCTGCTGGAAATCGTAGGCAGTCTGCTTTACCTGCTCCAAGCCCTGTTGCCATGCGAAATCCTTGACTTTCTGTCGCGAACCTTTCCCACCCTTTTCCGCTGAAGGCACGGTGTGGGCAGAGGCTGTGGCGGGTGCAGCTCCGAAAAGGGCGTAGAACCCGTCTTTATACCATTTGAACGACCACGTCAACCCTGTTGCCGCCATGAGTAGCAGGAGGGCGAACGTGAATGCGCCACCCGAGAGATGCAGACCGTGAAGGAAGGGGCGCAGTCCGCGACGTACGGGAATCTTCATGCTGGCACGGAGGGCGCGGGTGGATTTTGGCCACCACAGGATGAGACCTGTGATGAGAATCAGCAGGAAGAGGAGCGTGCTGGTGCCGACAAGGAGTTTTCCCCACCCGATGCCACCGTCGGCAGTCCGAGCAGGTCCGAGC
>CALCUV010000107.1 GCA_937906765.1 uncultured Prevotella sp. | reverse complement strand
GGTCCCCTCCCCCTATAAACAGGGGGAGAGCGCCATCCGGAACATTTCCACCTATCAGGCACGCAAGTAACCGTGAAATCTGTTTAATCAGTTGATAATTTTGTCTCCACGTATCACGAGTATCTGCACGTATTTTTTTATCAACTGAACTAATTTAACAGAATATTCCTCGTGATACATGTAATACGTGGAGACAGAAAACACCCCGCAAGAAACCGTGAAATCTGTTTAATCAGTTGACAATTATGTCTCCACGTATCACGAGTATCTACGCGTATTTTTTCATTTGCAAATCTAAAGGATTACACAGATTAAACAGAATATTCCTCGTGATACTTGTGATACGTGGAGAGAAGTAAGCAAGGCATAACTCCTCACTACTCTCTCCTCACTACTAACTTAATCATTGTACTCTGAAAAGCCCTCCTTTTTGCAAACTCAACCTGTCAAACCATCATACTATAAATAAATCTAACTACCTGATACACAAAAAAATACATCCTCCTTTACACATAAAAATCAAATCCGTAACTTTGCTTAATATAGACGGAAGAAGGGACCTCAAAATCAACAATCCCCCACCTCCCCTCCCAACAAAAAAACAAACAATTTTATTAACAAATAATTTATCTATGAAGAAAATTTTACTTATGCTCGCCTTGATGCTTCCCTGCTTGGGAGCGTGGGCGGAGATTCAGCCATCAACAAACACTGATGTTCCTGAAAAATTGTACAAAATCAAGAGCAAGAAAAACATCTACATGGCCGCGCATGCAAACCCTACACAGAATAATTACGGTCGTTTTGCTTTTTATGCAGTTGATGGCAAGGATAATACCTATAAAATCTATAGCTATGATGCAAACTTGTGGCTTTCATACACAAAGAAAGCTGGATATAGCGACGCAATGAACTTTGTAAGTTTTGCACAGACGCAGGAAGATGCCAACGAGTGGTGTGTTACAGAAGCCACTAACGGATATTATCAGGTAGCTCCATATAATACTACAAGTGTTGCAGGAAGATATTGGAATTTCTTCGGTGGTATAAATTCGACCTATTATAGTTACGATGACTATAGAAACACTCTTGGTCTGTATTATAAAAATGCAGATAACGATGAAGGTAGTGCATGGACGCTTGAGGCAGTAGCCGCTGATGATTATACCGCTCCTACAACCCTCAATTACGAGCTCACTGACGGCGACGATAATGTATATTCAGGTACATATACTGGTGTTGCCGGCAGAACAAGACTTTTTACCAGTCAGAACACCCGTTTCCCCATTACATATGTAACATGGGAGGGTAACACTTACAAGGCGAACATCGCAAGCCCCTTCCCTATTTCAGGTGTTGTTATCAGCACATTCAACACTGACAATATTATAAGACTATCTGCTAAAGAAGGCAAGGAAATTGCGACGAAGACAGTTCCTACTGTAGAAACTATCAATGATTATCTTTGGGATATCTGTCCTTCAGTTACTAACAACACCCTTACTTTCTCTATTAAGCACGTTGCAACAAACAAGTTCATACACACCACAGCGACGACGCATGATCACGCTGACGAAACTGTAACATTGGAGGATGAGGGCACACAATTTGTGTATGTAGCCAACAATGGTTTCAAGTATGGAAATCTTTGGCTCTCAACAAACTCACGTAATAGCGACGAGCAGTGCCTGGGTATGTGGAATAGCCAGCACGATGGTGCAAAACACTTGATTCACAAGGTTAACAATTTTGCAATTACAGATGCAGCAGGCAATGTGCACGAAGGCGAATTCAACGGATACGGATTGAAGAATGAGGCGTTCCTTCCTGCATTTACAGGCGTTGAAGGATATACTCTTTCTAATCAATCATGGAGCGGAAATACATTTAACGCAACAATCACCTTCCCCTTCATTGTATCTAGCGCATCACAATCAAATCCCATGTTGATTCGTCAGCATTTTAATGTTGATAATAAGATGTGGACGGCAGTAGGCGAAGATGTGAATGCTGTAGATGGAGTTCCTTCACTTGGCACAAGTCAATGGATGATTTACCCCTCATTGAATGGTACTGAATTTACATTCAAGATTAAGAGTGTTTCAACTGAAAAGTATGTTACTGCTACAACAGAAGATGTCACGCTGACTACAGAAGGTACAAACTTCAAGTGCGGAAGAACAACTTCCGATGACAAGTCGGCTTTCGTTTGGACTTGCACAAATGGCGATGAAACCTTGTACGTAACTCTTGGTAGTGACGAAGATAATACGCCCCTTGGCGTGACAACAAATGTGGCAACTGCTGGAGTGAAGGCTTTTGTTGATTTCCAAGATTTTAAAGAATTTAAGGTGACAATCGGCAACGCACGTTACACAACTGTGTACTCTCCATTTACTGCCTTGATGCTTAATCCAGTAGAAATCTACGCCATTACAAATAAGGAAGTGGTTAATGACAAGGTGCAGTTGACTCAGATGTCTTGGTATATTCCTAGAGAACAAGCTGCTATATTAAAGGGGGAACCAGGTACATATGTATTCGCAAAGACTGATGATAATCTGGACGCAGAAACGGATGCAGTATGGGAACAGAACTTGCTTGAAGGTTCGTCAGTAAACACGTATATAGAAGGTGAAGCATACGTTCTCGGTAATAAGTCAAAGGGCGTAGCGCTCTACTTGGCATATTTAGACAAGGATGCAAATGGTGGAACAGGTACAACTCACTTCCTCAACAACGCAGGTAAGGCATACCTCCCCGCAGATCCTTCTATGACAAGTCTTGCCCTCAGTTTCAACTTCGGTGGCAACACTACTGCAATCGAATCTGTTCTCAACAACAGCACAGATGCTAATGCTCCCATCTACGACCTCACTGGTCGCCGCGTAATGAACACTGTAAAGGGTGGCATCTACATCCAGAACGGCAAGAAGTTCATCGTGAAGTAATCCACACAAATTCACTAAACACTAATTGACACAATTATGAAAAAGACATATATCCAACCCCAAATGCTCGTAAGCGAATTCGAACTCGAAGGTCTCATTGCTGTATCATCAATCACGATTACCAATGAAGAAAGAGTTAAGACTTCACAGGGCGAACAGCTCACCAACAAGCACAACGGTCCCTGGAGCGCCACTAACTGGGAATAAACAAGTATTCTCCCCATAACAATAAAACAACGGGTCAACCCACGCGGTTGACCCGTTGTTTTTATATATCCCTAATACCCTCACCAAACAGCGGGACGCCCACTTGACAGGTAGGGACGCACGGCTCGTGCGTCCGTAAAACAAGCAATATTTTCATAGCCCCCACTCGTACGGAGGAGGACGCACGCACCGTGCGTCCCTACCTGCCAGGTGATTTCCGCCATCCGGATGGTTACATACAAACGAAGCAATGGATGTCTCTGCGTAATCATTAAAAGGGAAAGGATTAAATTCTCTGCAGCGTCTCTGCGATTTCTGCGGAGTCTGCGTGAGATATTTTTACAAGACCGTAATAATATTAAAAATTATTGGCGTCCGATAAACTTTTTTGAGAAGTAACGGCCTGAACCAAAGGTCGCTGACCAACGGGAGGCAAAGGCCAATAAGCATCCAGCCCAGGGCATCGCCCTGGGTATATAGATGTTTGTGATTATAGGGAAAGTGACTATAGAAACTATAAGATCTATAGAGACTATAGCATC
>CALCUV010000106.1 GCA_937906765.1 uncultured Prevotella sp. | reverse complement strand
GAGCAGAGTGCTTTGTGGCTGATGGAAATTTGTGACGATGGCACGCACAATATTATATTTATAACCCGGAGCAATGATGATTTGTGTGGCAGTGTGGAGCACCTGCATGCCGTTGCGGTCCATGTAGTTGAGAATGGTTTGCAAGGATTGGGCAGCTGAGAGTTTTTCGCACGCTTCTGCGGCATATTCATAGGGCATCCATTGCGGCACATGGAGGTCTTCGAGTGCGGCATTGGGATTCTTGTGAATCATCACGCCGATGTAATAGAGACTTTCAAGAGTGCGTACGGAGGTTGTGCCTACGGCAATGCACGAAGCCCCGTGAGCAAGGAGGCGTTCCAGAGTGCGTCGCTCCACAGCAATCCATTCGGCGTGCATGGTGTGACCTTCGATGTGCTCACTCTTTACGGGTTTGAAGGTTCCCGCACCTACGTGAAGCGTCACCTCATTGCGCTCAATGCCGCGCGCATCTAATTCCGCGAGTACGGCAGGCGTGAAGTGCAGTCCGGCAGTAGGCGCTGCCACAGACCCTTTGATTTTGGAGTAAACCGTTTGGTAGGTTCGGAGGTCGCTTTCTTCGGTCGCACGATTGAGGTATGGGGGAATGGGGAGCTCACCTATGGCGTCGAGTACTTCGGCAAAAGTAATCTTATCGTTATCCCAGTCAAAGGCAATCTCAAATCCTGTGCCGCTTTCGCCGATGCGCTCAGCGGTAAGTGTGATGTCGGTTTCGCCCACTCGGATTGGGCGCTCCAAGCGTCCCTCTTTCCACTTCTTCAGATTACCCACAAGACACGTCCAAGTGACACGGCGAGTCTGCGCAAACGATTGCTGATAGTCAAGAGGCGTATGAGGTTCGAGACAAAAGATTTCGATGCTTGCCCCCGTAGATTTCTGAAAATGAAGTCGCGCCTGAATGACCTTTGTATTGTTAAACACCATCAGCGCTCCCTCGGGAAGGTGCTCGGGAAGCGATTTGAAGGAATGTTCAGAGATTTCGCCTCCACGATACACCAATAGTTTGGAAGCGTCGCGCTCCGCCTTGGGATACTTCGCAATGCGCTCGTCGGGGAGGTTGTAATTATAATCCTTAATTTGGATTTGCTTTGTCGTAATCATGCTATGAAAGTTTGCACGAAGGAAAAAGAAAAAGGTGTGAACCTCATTGTTTGAAGATTCACACCTTTTAAGCGGAGAGAGAGGGATTCGAACCCCCGGTACCTCTCGGTACGGCAGTTTTCAAGACTGCTGTAATCGACCACTCTACCATCTCTCCAAGAGACCTTCGTGAGTTGGTTTCTTTTAACGAGTGCAAAGGTACGTGTTTTTTTTATTCTGACAAGTGTTGTAGGGACTTTTTTTCAAAAAAATGCAATTTTTGTTGTTGAGGTCTAATTTTTCTGAAGAAAATGATATGCTGGATTTGCAAAAAGAATATTTTGGCTATTCTTTCAACGGATTTAGGCATGAAGTGAAGTCATGTCGTGACAACAAAATTGCTTGTTGAAAAAACAGGATGAGAATTCGCGCTTCTAATTCCTCACTTTGTGCGCCGTATGTTTCACTTTGTGCGCCGAATTCCTCACTTTGTTTAGGCGTTTCTTAATAGTCTGATTCACAACTTTATTTCATCGCCCGTAAACTGAAAGGGAAGGAGCGGGTCGAGGGAGTCGAACGTGAGCACTCGAGAGGTGCCGTAGAGCAGGATGCGCATGGGAGTGTTGAAGCGGCGTTGTGCTTCGAGCAACACTTGACGACAGGCGCCACAAGGCGTAATCGGTGAGGAGAGAAACTCTCCGGGTTTGTTGGATGCCGCAATGGCGAGTGCGAGAACGGCGCTCTCGGGATAGCGTGAGTTGGCGTAGAACACGGCACAGCGTTCGGCGCAGATGCCACTGGGGTAGGCGGCGTTTTCTTGGTTGCTTCCGCAGATGATTTCGCCATTCTCCAAGAGCACGGCGGCGCCTACTTGAAATTGAGAGTAGGGGGCGTATGCCGATGTGCAGGCTGCTTTGGCGCTATCAATGAGTTGGCGGTCAGTGGCGGAGAGTTCGTCATAGTCGCACGTCTTATAGTGCAGACAAAGTGTTTCTTCTTTCATGGTAGGTGGTGGGTTGGGTTGGAATTCTGACTTAAGAATGTTGTTTTGACATATGAACAAAAGGACGTAGGTTTCATTGTTGTTGTTTTGACATAAGGACAAAAGAGCATAAGAGGATTAAACTGGCAACGATGTAGGAGCAACTGCTATATCATTGCCATTAACTTTTGTTCTTTTGTTCTTCTGTCTTCAAACCTTGTTGTTCTTCTGTTGTCCTTCCGTACTTCTGTTAAAATAAACCAAGGTGAAGCTTCTGTCGCATGTGAGTATGCAAATAAGGTATGCCAAAACGTTTGTCTTGACATACCTTATTTATATATGTGTTACTCGTAAACTTCTACAACTTTCACCTTGCGCTTCGCGCCTACTGCCTTTGCGGCACCGTTAAAGATTTCATCCTTACGGTCGATAGTGAAGCGACGGAACTTTCCAGGGATTTTGAGGAGTTTCGTTTGCTTCTTATTGAGCGCTTCTTCGTCCGTAATCCATTTCTCTGCAGAGAAGCAAACGTCGGGGTGTGCTTCCGTGGAGGGCGTTTCCGTTAGGTCGTAAATATAACGTATGCGGCGCATGGAAATGGTAAACTTACCGTCCTCAGCTTGCGCAACGAGTTGGTAGTAAAAGCGTGTGCCGTCAGTAACAAGAGGCTTGCGCTTGAAGTAAAGATACTCCTCAACGGCAATAGCAATCGTTCCCGCTTCGGGTTGTTCCTCCTGAATGCGCGTTTGTGGCAACACGTTTTCGCCCTGAAGGATGTTTTCGGCAAAATAAGTTTTAAGGCCTTCATAGATTTCCGCCTTGTTCTTACCGGGAACCTCAAACGATTTTTCAAAAATCACAATGCCATTCTGCGTAGGCACAGCGCCAGCAAGGTATTTACTCATATCTTGTTGCTTCTGGGCAATAGCGCCGAGGGGGAGCAACATCATGAGGAGAAGTGCAATTTTCTTCATAGTAGGATAGGGTTTATTTTATAATGTTTCGGGGCAAAGGTACAATAAAGAAATGAGAAATGGGAAATGAGAAAAGAGAAAGTCCATGCGGAACGTGATTTTTAACAATGGTATCACGGTTCGCGCTGGGAGGATTCGTTGAAAATATGTATCTTTGTGCTATAGTAACCCCCAAATTAACATTTCATCCAATGAACGACATTCCAAATTGCCCGAAGTGTGGCAGTGAATACACTTATTTTGACGGGTCGCTTTTCGTATGTCCCGATTGTGCGCATGAGTTTCATGAAGCAGAGCAGGAGGGAGGCGAAGAAGTGAGCGTTCCTCGTGATAGCAATGGCGCGGAACTTTTTGATGGCGATGCTGTTACTGTAATTAAGGACCTTAAAGTAAAAGGTTCGTCAATGGTTATCAAGCGTGGCACGAAGGTTAAGAGCATTCGCCTTACGGAAAATCCCGAGGAGGTGGATTGTAAGATTC
>CALCUV010000105.1 GCA_937906765.1 uncultured Prevotella sp. | reverse complement strand
CCTACGGCATACGTATGACCTTGACCCAAGGGACCGCTGGTGTTTTCAATACCTCTACTGAAGTTCTTTTCAGGGTGACCAGGAGTGGGAGAACCCCATTGACGGAAGGTCTTCAATTCATCGATTGAGAAGTTGCCAATCATTGCCAACTGTGCGTAGAGCATGGGTGACATGTGACCAGGATCGAGGAAGAAGCGGTCGCGACATTCCCAAGTGGGGCACTCGGGGTCGAAAGTGAGAAACTCAGAGTAAAGAACATTGATGAAATCGGCTCCACCCATAGCACCACCGGGGTGACCAGACTTTGCCTTTTCTACCATTGATACCGCCAACACTCTGATATTGTCGGCTACGCGGTTCATGAGTTCTTTTGAATGTTCCATTTTGTAAAGTTGGAAATTTTGATAAATGCCCAAGGGCTGTTAGTTCATATTTTCGGCAAAAGTACGCTTTTATTTTAAGATGGCAAAGATAAAATCTGTAAGAAGTTAAGCGTTGTTAAAAAAATATAGTGCTCGCAGGGTGCAAAAATGTATGTTTGAAATGTGGAATACTAAAAATGAAGGTTTGTCTTGCTAAAGTCTCGATATCCTCTGTTTAATTCCAAGAACTTCAAGTGTTATTTGGTAAAAAGTTTACGTTTTGATGATACTTTTTTGACGGATAAGAATCCTTATTTACTTATATTATGGCATCCCCCGCAAGGTGCTTCTCCTTTCTTCTTCCTTTCCTAATGCAAAGATACAACATGCGCGAGGCGAGTTGTCATTTATTGTCATTTAGCATCGCGAAAATGAACAGAATGCGTGCTTAACTAACAGAAGTACAGTGTGTTATGCTGAGAAAATTTTCAAAATTTCCCACTTGCTTTCGCGTAGATGGGGGAAACGTCGCTCGTGAGTTTCCTTTCAAAAACAGTGTGATATGTAACAAAGGGAATGGATAACTTCTAACATAAAACAGGTAAAGGTGTAAAAATCAAGGGGGCTGTGCAGAGAAGAAAAAAAGCACGTGCTTTGGCAAATGTGATGAATGATTCAAAATTTGAAAATTTTAATAGCGCACAATTTTGACCTTTGGGCAATCTTCAAAAGCGTTTCCCGCCAATTCCGTGTTCTTGGATACTTTAACAAGGGTGAGGGAGGTGCATTCATAGAAAGCCCCATCTCCTATTGATGTTACCGAGGGTGGAAGGCTGATTTGGGTGAGGGAGGTGCAACCATAGAAAGCGCACTCTCCTATTGATGTTACCGAGGGTGGAATAATCGTATTCGAACACCTACTAATCAATGTATTACTTTCAGTATGAATAATCGCATTGCAATCTTCTCTACTGTCGTACACCGGATTGTTTGAATCCACTTTTATACGAACTAAGGAAGAGCAACACCAGAACGCACTCACTCCAATATGCGTCACAGATGAGGGGATAGAAAGGATCTGGAGAGAAAAGCAACCGCTGAAAGCATGCCCCTCAATCCGCTTCACCCATTGGGGCAAAGTCAGTTCTTTTAAGGAAGAACAACCCCCAAAAGCAGACTGACCTATAACCTCTAACCATTCGGGCAACTCCACGACTTCAAGGTTTTCGCATCCATAAAAAGCATCTTTCCCAATTCTGCGCACCCATTGAGGGATTACCACGCGCTTCAATTCTTTACAATTCTTGAATGCTTCGTCCTCAATCATCTCAATACCTTCGGGGAGGATTGCCACGCCATCTTTAATTTCATATTTTGCCATAATGTGTGCGGATTAACCGTTATAAATTCGTTTGTTAAAGGGGTGATGCAGAAGCCTTAATCCAGCTACTATCAAATCACACTTCAAAAATACTAAAATCTGCTTATATCTGCGCAATTTATCCATAAAATCACTTATTGATTGATGGCGCGCTCTCGGAGGGGGATGCCCCTTGCATTACAGATTACAGATTACAGTTTTTTTATTTTGATACGTCAGAGACTTGAAAAAAAGTACAAGAAATAAGTTATTATATATTTAAATATATAATAAAATTTTTTTTATGTCTTACGCTGAGGGGAGCATGTGAGTTTCAAAATAACTGTAATCTGTAATCTGTAATGCGAGGCGGGGATTGGAGTCGCTTGATTTTCCGAATAGCATTCCACTTGGCAGGTACGGACGCACGGCTCATGCGTCCTTCATTCACACGCTTGCCAATGGAATATGCCGATTGATGAGTACGCACGCGCCGTGCGTCCCTACTGGTCAATGGTAGTCCCGCCTGATTTTCGAGTTGCATTACGCTTGACAGTAGGGGGCTCTTTTGAGCAGTTGCTGGGAAATTTTAAAAAAATTCAGCGCTTGTAAAATGTTGAATATCTATTTGTTAGGTGCATATTTTCTCCGATTTTCGCGATGCTAAATGACAATAAATGACAAGCGGGGTGGGGCGTGTTGTATCTTTGCACATGAAAGGTGAAAGGTGAACGGTTAACGGTTAAGGGTTAATGGCCTTGCGGGATGTGCGCACCGCATGGGGAACAAAATCGGGGACCTACATTGACCAGTATATCGGCCAATCGTAACTCACTCTTAATTCAAAATCTTTCCCTTTCGTTTCTTACTAACTCACTCTTAATTTTAGAGAGGAGAGAGTAGTGAGTAGAGAGGAGTCCTTGCGGTTTGAATATTTCAAATGCAATTGCATTGTGGTTGACTCTGAGGGCTCTGATAACTCCGAGGGCTCTGATGGCTCAGATGACTCCGAGGGCTCAGATAACTCCGAGGACTCTGAAAACTCCGATAACTACTCACAACTAACGACTCCTCTCATCTCTCAACCCTCCATTCCTCCCCCAACAACGCTCAACTGACTACCGACCATAAGAAAATAAAATGAATTGTGAGATTCTTTTTTTTAGTTTTTTTTAGGTTCAATAATTCTTATTGTTTTATTTTTGCAAACTGGACTAAAGAAAAATCTTCGCAAATATTCATTAACAAAATCTATACCCTTGTGGAACAAAAAGTCTATACGTATGACGAGGCCTTTAAGGCTTCGCTGGAATATTTCGGGGGCGATGAACTGGCCGCCCGTGTGTGGGTGAACAAGTATGCCATGAAAGATAGTCATGGCAACATCTTTGAGCAGTCGCCCACGGACATGCACTGGCGATTGGCGCGCGAAATTGCGCGCATCGAGCAGAAGTATGCTAACCCCGTCTCGGCAGAGGAGATTTTCACCCTGCTTGACCATTTCCGCTACATCATCCCCGCGGGAAGCCCCATGACGGGGATTGGTAATCCGCACCAGGTGGCTTCGCTTTCTAACTGCTTCGTAATCGGCGTTGAGGGCGATGCTGACTCGTATGGCGCCATCATGAAGGAAGACGAGGAGCAAGTGCAACTCATGAAACGCCGTGGT
>CALCUV010000104.1 GCA_937906765.1 uncultured Prevotella sp. | reverse complement strand
TACCGATGATGCTTCGGCACTCATCCAAATGAAACTCCCCACCACGGCTCTCGACCCCGAGGGTTACAAACTCATTATTAAGGAAGACGGTGTAAGAATTGAGGCCGAAACAAGTGCGGGTTTCTATTACGCCTTCCAGACTTTGAAGAAGATTCTTCCCGCCAATGTGATGGCAGGAGTGAAGGATGAAACCGTAACAAACTATGCGCTCCCCATCGTCAGCATCAGCGATGAACCCCGTTTCGGTTACCGCGGATTCATGCTCGACGTGGCGCGCCACTTCTTCACTGTCGAAGAAGTAAAACGCATGATCGACATTATGGCCGCCTATAAGATGAACCGCTTCCACTGGCACTTGACCGACGACCAGGGTTGGCGCGTAGAAATCAAGCGTTACCCCAAACTGACTACCGTTGGCGCGACACGCGCAAACTCATGGACGGTAGATATGAACTATGGCGATTACTGGACGAACGAAACCTACGGTCCTTACTTCTATACGCAGGAAGAAATCAAGGATGTTGTGGCCTACGCTAAGGAACGCCACATCGAAATTATCCCTGAAATCGACATGCCTGGGCACTTTGTGGCGGCCATGACGGCATATCCTGAGTACAGTTGCTGGCCTGAGGGCGCGCATGCGCTTTGGGTGACGGGTGGCGTCTCTTCTGACGTGCTCAATGTGGCAAATCCCGAGGCGGTTCAGTTTGCCAAGAACATCTTGGAGGAACTTTGCGAACTCTTCCCCTATAACCAAATTCATATTGGTGGAGACGAATGCCCCACTTCGGCATGGGAGGGCAACGCACTTTGTCAGCAGCGCTACCAGGAGTTGGGCTTGACCAGCTATCGCCAACTCCAGTCTCACTTTATCAAGGAGATTGGCGAATTCCTCGCATCTAAGGGCAAGAAGATGGCGATGTGGAACGAATCTATCACTGCTGGTGGTGCCGATCTCGACATGATGCGCGAAACAGGTGCTACGGTTTACTGCTGGAATCCCTGTCAGTCGAGCGCCAAAAAGGCTGCCGAAATAGGGCTTCCCAATGTCGTGACCGAATACAGCAATGGCTACTACATCAACCGCAAGCAGTGGGCGAAAGGTGAACCTACGGGCGCTGGTTATGGCACAGACAACCTCGAAACAGTATATAACTATGTACCCGTTCCCAGTAACATCTCTTCTACTTTGTTGAAGTATTACACAGGTGTGCAGGGCACATTCTGGACTGAGCATGTGGCGAACCGCGAATACATGGAATACCTCGCGCTTCCCCGTTTGATCGCCGTTGCTGAAGCTGGTTGGACACAGCAAAAGGACAAGAATTTTGCAGACTTCAAGAAGCGCTTCAACGCCGATACGAAAATGCTCGACTATAACGGTTATGAGTATGGCAAGCACTATGTAGATAAGGAAGCAGAGGAAGAAGGCGACGGCAAAGTAATGCCCAAGACTTCGACTGCCGAAGAAACCTATTGGTATCGCATTGTAACAAAGGCAACTGACGTTCGTAGCGGGCGTTGTTGGGAACTTCTTTCTGCCACTTCACCTCTCGTTTCTGAACACAGCGGAAAGAATGCTGCCGCGGGCCGAATTTGGACCAACGCTCAGGCAGCTGAGGGCGACGCTAACTATGACTATCAGCAGTGGTGCTTTGAGCAGAGTGACGAACATCCCGATCGTTACGCCCTTGTTTGTAAGGCGCAACCCGAAGGTTCTATCAATCCCACACCTACGACACAAAACAACACGGGGCGCTGGAACTATGACGCGACGGTGAAACACTATGCCTTCGTTATCGGTGATGGTGGTTACGGTCCCTCTGGCGCCAATTATTATTACACGGTGCGTAGCGAAAACATCAGTGGTTGGTACCTCAACGCCTCAATGGCGGGTCAGGGTATGGCAGTAAACCTCTGGAGTAACGCGGCAGACGGATCAGGTGGTTACTGGGAATTCCAACCCCTCTTCGAACTTGATGACGCGCCAGAACTTCAGGGCTTCGAATGGTTGAAAGAAGGCAGCACATACGCCTTCCGCAACACCGTGAAGGAAGGTCTCTCGCTCGCAGATAACAAAAAGGCGGCAACACTCACCTATGCCGAAGACCGCTGGGTCAATGACGCGTGGGAGGTTACCAAATCGGTCATCAATGCTGACTCTACGCAGACCGTACGTCTCAAGAACGTAGGCACGAAACGCTACATTGCAGCGCCTGCTTCTAATGCCACATCACGCATTGGGCATATCGTAGGCATTGGTGCTACGGCTACGGACATCGTTATCTCTCTCAATCCCGAGGGTGACTTTACCCTTATGGCGGGAGGCAAGAACTTCTATCCCGTAAGCACTACTTCTCCCGCTTATGCCGGAGCCATCAGTGCGGGTAACACAGATAATAGCACAGGTCTTGCTATCCGTCCGCAGGGTGCGGCTTGGAAGATTGAAGAAGTGAAGGTTGTGACCTACACTTGCGAAGATGAGCAGGGCAATGCCTTAGGTGCGTTCACTTGTAGCGAACCTATTGGCGACGAAACGTTTACGCCCGTTCTTCCCGAGATTAAGAACCACACGTATGTCAATTATGACGCTGAGCGCAACGTATATATTTACAAGCGCGAGTGTTACAGCGTCATTCTTCGCTCAGTTGACACCTACGGAGGTATTATCAGCGAAACGGAAGTGCCTTGCGCCGTGGGTGAAGCGATAGACTTGACTCCCGAAGCGCATACGTATTTCACGTATGAAACATCTTCGCTCGACGGCAACACACTCACGCCCACATCTGACACACTTGTCATTCACACCTACTCAAGTGATGCGTGGAGCGGCGTAAAGAGCGTGGGCAGGGCGGTTAATAAACTCGAGAATGGCCGTTCTTACCTCATCTATGACACCTCTCCCAACGCGGCTGAGCGTATTGGTTTCCGCAATGTGGCACCCTCGAATCTCCGTGTGGTTCGCGCCAATTCGGCAGAGGATCAAACGCCCTACTACACCTGGACTTTTGAAGGTCGTGATAAGAAGTTTAAGGTGAAGAACGAATATACGGGTCTTTACATTCCTAAGTTGACGGAGAGTGGCCAAATCATTCTTTCGGACAAGGGAGATACGTTCACCTTTACGCTGAACACTGACGGCGAAACCTGGAAGGTGATGGGTACGAACTCACAGTATTGGGACGGTGTGGCAGACGGACTCACCGGTTGGCACACTTACGGCCATCCCTATAAGTTCTACGAATACTACGTTCAGCCTTACTTCACCGTAACCGTTGAATTCGTAACAGCCGACGGCACTGCCGTTTCACCCGCTCAAGCAAAATTGGTAAAGGCTGGCGAAAGCGTAACGCTCGTGCTCCCCGAAGTTGACGGACATGCCGTGAAGACCATTGAAAATGCCGAAGCGATGGAACAAGTAGGCGCTCACGCTACGGTAAGTGTCATCTACGAAGACGTAACTGGCATTGACACCCTCCCCACCCTCACTCCCGCAGATAATGCTATCTATGACCTCAGCGGACGTCGCGTAAAGGTGGCGCAGAAAGGCATTTATATCATTGGCGGTAAGAAGGTGGTGAAGTAAACACTTGTATCGGATAACTAAACCATCCGTAATGCCCCCGTAGGAGGGCACACTTGCCTAACCGCTGGTGAGCAAGCGAACCTGCGGTGGTGATATACAGTCGAATAAATCTATCGGTCCCCGTAGGAGGACCCACAACAGTTGGACATGTAATATAGTAGCTTTAATTTGTCCTGTTGATGTGGGTCCTCCTACGGGGACCGATAGTGTTATGCTATTGTCATTCCTAATCCGCAGGTTCACTGCGTTCACCAGCGGTTAGGCAAGTGTGCCCTCCTACGGGGGCAATGCATTCATAAATTTCAGATGGGTCAACACCTATATTATTCCCATTTTTTCATGCCGAGAAAA
>CALCUV010000103.1 GCA_937906765.1 uncultured Prevotella sp. | reverse complement strand
TCAGCGCCTGGATCATTGTAATGAGTTCCTCATCACAGGCACCAGCATAATTCAAGAACCACGAACCTTTCTTCGTTAGAGGCATGTCAGAAGTCACCAACATGCCATGATGAAAGGAGAGATGTCCAAATTCACGCTGTTGTCCACGATTCGCCTGAAAGGTTTCGTTTTTGAGTTGGTCGAAATCTACGAACTTCGCTTCATCGATATCCAGGAAGTCAAACGATTTTGAGTTGGAAGTACCCGTGCGGTCCTGCGAAATAATTTGTCCGACCGCCCCCGTATAAAAAGATATGAAATTTTCCCAGTTGTCAGGTTCGTAGATTGGTTTTGGCCATCCCAATCTTTTGGGTGGTCTATGACCTACACAAAAATGAATATCTCTTTTGTATCCCCAGGATTCCCAATGCACAAACATGGATGGTAGCGTATTGGTTAAACCACGCTTGGTGTTAGGGACAACGAAAGCGGTGGTACTACCAGGCATTGCCTGCATGTTGCGTAAATTTATGGCAGCATGCAGTACACCTTTCCCTGTACCACGCCCTGCAACAATAACATTGTCGCGCGCACCGATAAGTGTAACCTCTCGTTGCATGGCATTGAAATAAACCTTCTTCTTATCGTCAGACATTTTTTACCGCTTTAATCAGTGTTATTATTATTACTTTTAGTGTTGTTTGTATTCTTCTTTTTTGAATAGACACGTCCAAGGATAATGCGATTGGCATTTTCGTAATCCTTCTTCATGCGGTAGAGTTTTTTGTCTAATGCATAGAGGTGATCAAGGTGAATACCTCTATTTCTTCGCCATTCATCCAAATCTCGGGCAAAGTGAGAGGTTCCAAAGGAGCCAATCATCGACTGCCAAAGATCAATCCGAAACAACCACTCCAACGCCTCGACAATCTGGGCACAACCTCGACGAGGAAGATAATTATACGTTGCCCAATCACGACCATGAATAGTCGGCACAACTATCCCAACAAATCCATCGGATTTTTTCGTCGTCACAGGTTGCGCATCTTTTGGGCGTTTGGAGATGTTCCGAGCGATGAGGGCATTTTCATACGAACGAGGAGGAAACACAAGGGGCGAACCAAATCGATTTTTCGCCCATTCGGCCAAGTAGCCATTAAGGGGTAAATAAAGAATATTCATAACACCTGCAAAGTTATAAAAAACATTTAATTTCCCTCGCGTACGTAGTCTCATTTCGGGTCTTCAGCCCACTACATTTACTACATCGTTGATTTACAAAGAAATAACTATTTCTAAATGTAGTCTACATTTGTAGTTTTGTTGTAGTTTTTGCACTACATTGACCAATTTCCTCAATCAAGTCACTACATCAGTCTACAAATGTAGGAGAATGTAGTAAGATGTAGTGTAAAAAACAATAGTTAAATACCTAAATATCAACATTGTAGTAAATGTAGTATTGATTTTTCCATGTAAAATTTTTTTAGTGTTTTTTTGAACTCATATAAAAAAGGTTCGTGGAAATAACTTCCACGAACCTTTAATCCTTTGTTATTCAACTATTTTCTCCAACTGAACACCATATCTTTCCTCTATCAGTTCATATTGAAACACCATCGCTGTCAAAACTGACTCCACATCTCTATACTTTCCGTCTGCCAAATATTCGCGTTCTGGAACCCCCTTGATGATGCGTTTGAAACGTACTGATTTCATCATCCCTAAATAATAATCGCTGTTCTTCAAGTACTGCATAAGCGAATCCTCTGGCAATGGATTGTTATCCATTTGCAGGCACGCTTTCTTATAGAGCATAAACACGCGACTACGGTTCAGCATTATAACCTTTTGAGGTTGCGGGAAGTTATAATTCGAGATATCCGTATTAACCTTCGACTTGTATGCCACCTTGAAGTCGGCATTTTCATAGATTTCCCCATTCGTAAGAAGATATTGAATGGTATTCCAGAACTGCGCCAATTCGTTGCCTGTTGCAGAGAGTTGGTTTTGTTGGCGAATGCCATCACAAACAGAACCTAAGATCTCATCATACTTAAATGGCAACGTCAATTTAGGTTCCAGCACACGAAAGGTTGCTAATACCTTTGCCCAGTTCTCCACAATTCTCGTCTCAAGTTTCGCGTACGATGTAGCCACATTGATATCGTCCAGAACCGTGTTGTAGGTTTCGAGGTAAAGCGCCTCCATACGTTTACGGTTTTTCAATACCTCCAGTGTGAGATGCGTCAAACCCATCTTCTGTACTTCTCGAAGTTCAGCTAACCGCTTACGCTCGTCCATAGCGAACTCTGAACGGGGAAACGAGAGGAAAATGCAACGGTGAAATAGTGCGATATCCGCCGTGGGCATTTCTTGCCCTGATATTACGACACCACTCTTCACGCTTGTCATGATGCGATTCTCATAATTGGCACCTCCCATCTTCAAGCGACCTACACCGTCATACAACCCTTTAAGGAATTCAATCTTATCTGGACGAATATCGTTCTTATACTCATCGAGGTGAACTATAGCATTAGCAGCAACAGCCACTTCATCGTTCAATGCCGTTGCCGTAGCATTACGAATATTCGCAGCTTTATTGTCCATCACGAAAAAGGCGGTGAGCGCTGCACCCAATTCCTTCTTACCCGATCCTTTAGGACCAAACAGATCCAGGATTGGAAACGAACGCGTGTGGGCAGTTATAATGTCTCGAAAGAGCGAGGCCAGCCAATAGCATAAACCGATTTTGCCGTTCTCCCCATAGACCTCCACAAATCTTGCGGTGTAGTCGCTTAGTTTGATATTCTGCAGGGCGAGGTGTACGAATTTCTCTCCTCGATTATCACGAGTTTCCTCCTGCTTTACTTTAGCTGCTGAAGGAATATACCAATTACCATCCGCTGTGTGACAAACTCCATAGTCATCAGCCTTATAGAAATTATCATCTTTCCAGATACCATTCCCCCAAGCATAGAAACCCGACTGATGCCATCCCAAAGTATGCACCTGCGTGGCGGTCTCCGTGTGTTCAAACAGATACTTCAGCAGACGGATCAGCGCAGCACCATTGCCTTCCCAGATGAAATTGCCGACACCAGCAAGTCGTTGCTGGAACTTATTGACGCTCGTCAATTCCTCCATGCTCAAGTCAAGCATTTCTTCATGCTTCATGCAATTACGTATGAGAAATATGCGGCGTGGTGATTCCTTATCTTTAATATGAAACAGCGGGCGCATCGTAAAATTACTCCATTGCACATCACCTTTGTCCGACCTGCCGAAATAACAACCCCTTTCTTCAAAAAATCCATATTTCCTCAGGTCTATCTCATCCTTCTTCTGTTGCTTATTGATGCGGTTCCACTTAATGTCATTGATGGCATTCCTCCAAAACTCCTTACCCTTATAAATCTTTGTAAGTTCAGGTAGTAGCATATCGATGCGCATCTCATCATTGATATA
>CALCUV010000102.1 GCA_937906765.1 uncultured Prevotella sp. | reverse complement strand
AAATGAAATTTAATAAATATCCTTGGACGTGGGTCCCTTCGCTTTATTTGGCGGAAGGTTTGCCTAATGTTATAGTTCTCACGGTAGCATTAATAATGTTTAAACGTCTTGGGTTAGACAATGCACAGTCATCATTTTACGTGGCATGGTTATATCTGCCATGGGTAATTAAACCCTTTTGGAGTCCCTTTGTTGAGCATTATCGCACTAAACGTTGGTGGATTCTTGCCATGCAGACAATCATTGCTGTCTCACTTGCAGGAGTTGGGTTGTCTATTCCTACGACGGCTTTTATGCAATGGTCGTTAATTTTCTTATGGCTCATTGCTTTTAGTAGTGCTACTCATGATATTGCTGCTGATGGATTTTATATGCTTCAATTATCAACTCATGAGCAAGCGCTATATGTGGGACTTCGAAATACGTTTTATCGTATTGCTAATGTTGCAGGGCAGGGATTGCTTGTGTTTTTAGCTGGTAATCTTGAGACTGTTTTTGGAGAACCTGCTAGGGCATGGAGTTTAACTTTTGTCATTGCAGCTGGGTTATTCTTCATTATAACATGTTATCATTGGTATATGTTGCCTCGTCCGGAAAAGGACGTAGAGAATGGCGTATCAAGTCAAGGGGTAGGAGTGATTACAACAATTATTACCTTTTTTAAGAAACCAGGGATAATCTCGGCCTTGTGTTTTATGCTCCTTTATCGTTTCCCTGAGGCGTTGCTTACGCCAATTAGTAAACTGTTTTTGATAGAACCCATAGAACAAGGTGGTTTGGGATTGACTACTCAAGAGGTAGGCATCATTTCGGGAACATTGGGAGTTATCGGATTATTGCTTGGTGGTATTCTTGGCGGTATAGTTATTGCACGAGATGGTTTTGGAAAGTGGAAATGGCCGATGGTTGCCGCCATATCTATTCCTAATGTGGTTTATGTTTACATGGCATACTGCATTCCTGAAAATCTGTATCTCATTGGTACGTGTATCTTCGTTGAACAATTTGGTTATGGATTTGGATTTACAGCATACATGTTGTTCTTGCTTTACTTTGCAAAGGGACAATCAGAAACTGCTCACTATGCTTTCTGCACAGGGTTTATGGCGCTCAGTATGATGTTGCCAGGTTTGTTTGCCGGACATTTACAAGATATGCTAGGTTATTCAACTTTCTTTATTATGGTGTGTCTGTTGTGTCCAGTTACCTATTTCGTTACAAAGTGCATCAGAGTCGCATCTGACTTCGGTCAGAAATAAGTTCGGATATACGCTCGTGTGATTATTATGTGAGTATATTTAGTATTGGTTTCTATAGGTAATTAACGTTGTAGAGATCTTTTTTTGATGAGAAATAATAAAAAAGGTGCTTTTTTTACTGGAATTGTTTGGAGGTAAAGAAAAAAGTTGTACCTTTGCACTCGAATTCAAACAAAGAGTTCTCTTGGTGGTTTGGATGAGTGGCTTAGTCACCGGTCTGCAAAACCGTTTACGGCGGTTCGAATCCGCCAACCACCTCGATATGTGTGAACGCAGAAATGTGTTCACACTTTTATTATTGTATCCATTCATAAAATTTGTCGATATTTAATTCATAGGTTTAGACATGACTTAAATAACGGATATTGTTTGAGACTAAATTCAAATTAACTAACTAACAATTTTAAATCTATTACTAACTATTTTGAGGTTAAGATTTAATGCTGTTTTGCTACCTGTAATTTGTAAAATTCGTTTCTTTTTATTGTAAAATCCTAAAAAGTGTTTATTGGGCTTCGCTATATGCGCAGGTTTTGTTAATTTTGTCGCCTACTGTGGTCTCTTTTTAACTAAGGTTGTTTAGAGGCTCATGGTTATTGGGTTAACAAAATAATTTTTATTCATAATTTTTCTTAATGGGACAGTACAAAATTAGGAAAGGACTAGACCTGAACCTTGCAGGCGAAGCGCCCCTCCAAGTTAAGGAAGCACCATTGGCTGCAGAATATGCAATCAGTCCTGCTGACTTTCTTGGTGTGATGCCAAAACTTGTGGTGAAGGAAGGTGAGAACGTACTCGCCGGAAGTCCCCTCTTCGTGGACAAAGCAACGGAGAGCATTGCTTTTGTTTCGCCTGTTAGCGGAACAGTGAAGGCAATTGAGCGTGGTGAACGCCGTAAAATCCTCTACATTCGCATTACTCCAGATGCTACTCAAGTGGCAAAGGAATTCAATGTTACAGATGTAACTAAGGCGACTCGTGAGGAAGTTTTAAACCTTTTGCTTCAGTCAGGTTTGTTTGCATTTATGCGTCAGCGCCCTTACGACGTGACTGCTAATGCACAAGACACTCCTAAGGCAATCTTCGTTAGTGCATTCTCAAAGATGCCTTTGGCAGCAGACTTTACATTCGTAGCAAAGGGACAAGAAGAAGATTTCCGTCTTGGTGTCGCAACACTCTCTAAGCTTGCTCAAGTACACGTAGGAGTATCTCCCGAGCAAATCAATACGTCTATTCTCCCTCTTGAGAATGTAGATGTAAATGTGTTTGATGGTCCTAACCCTGCAGGTAACGTGGGTGTTCAGATTAACCATGTATCTCCTGTAAACAAGGGTGAAGTGGTATGGACAATGGGCGCAGAAGCAGTTATTTTCGTTGGTCGCTTAATGCGCACAGGTAAGGTTGACTTGACACGCACGATAGCCGTTGCTGGTAGCAAGGTTGCTGAACCTACTTATCTTAAGGTTAAAGTAGGTGCATCAATCTCTTCAATATTGTCTGTTACTGAAGAACATGTTCGTATCATCGATGGTAACCCCCTCGTTGGTAAGAAAGTGACATCTGCAGATTTCTTGAGTGCTCATGCTACTGAAGTGTGTGCAATTCCTGAAGGCGATGATGTCAATGAACTCTTCGGTTGGATTATGCCCCGTTTCAATCAGTTCTCTACAAGTCCTAGTTACCTTTCATGGTTGATGGGCAATAAAAAGTATGACTTAGACTGCCGTGTTAAGGGTGGTGAACGTCACATGATTATGAGTGCTGAATACGAACGTGTGTTCCCCATGGATATTTATCCTTCTTACTTGGTTAAAGCAATTGTTGCTGGAGATATTGACCGTCAAGAAGCATTGGGTATTTACGAAGTTGCTCCCGAAGATTTCGCTGTGGCTGAATTTATTGACTCTTCAAAACTCGAACTTCAGCGTATTGTTCGCGAAGCACTTGATATTCTTCGAAAGGAAAATAGTTAGTAATTATGGTAAAGAAATTTCTTGATAAAATTCGTCCCAACTTCGAAGAAGGCGGTAAGTTCTCTGCATTCCGCTCGGTTTTTGATGGTATGGAGACATTCTTGCTTGTGCCTAACGCCACATCACGCGTAGGTGTGAGCATTCACGATGCTATTGACTCTAAGCGTATTATGTCTTTCGTAGTCATTGCATTGTTGCCTGCGCTCCTTTTTGGTA
>CALCUV010000101.1 GCA_937906765.1 uncultured Prevotella sp. | reverse complement strand
GCTCTCCCCTTAAGATAGGGGGAGTACCGCCTTTGGCGGGGAGGGGGTATGATAAGACTTCCATTGTATTCTTTAGAAATGTCGTAGTTTCACTTAAGATAGGGAGAGTACCACGTAGCGGAGAGGGAGTATGACTACAAAACCACTAAAACACCTTTTAGGAAAAACAAAGTCTATTATAGGGAAAATTCTTTCTAACAGAATCTGTCCTATTTCACCAAATAGTTTCCAGAGTTAATAGTATTGTTGCTCCAAGTTGATTTACTGGTTCATTTTTATGACGCTTACGGCGTCATCGCTCAGTAAGCGGGGTGTTTGAGCGAAGCGAAATACCCCCGGAGTGGGTCTGTCATGGCGCGCACCCTGAATGGGTGCCCGAACATAAGGGAACGACGTGTCAAACCTGAGGAAGTTGAGCTGTTAAAACTAAATATCCGTATATTCATCAAGAAATCCATTCATTCACATTTAAATTAAAACTTATGTTATTACTTACCACAACCCCCACTATTGAAGGACACCCCGTTCAGCAATACTTAGGCATTGTTACAGCCGAAACTATCTTTGGTACGAACGTATTTCGCGACATTTTTGCCTCAATCCGCGATGTCGTTGGCGGACGTAGTCGCTCGTATGAAGAAGTGTTGCTCCGCGCAAAGGAAGAGGCGCTCCGCGAACTCTCAGAGCGTGCCGAACAGATGGGAGCAAATGCTGTCGTTGGCGTAGATTTTAGTTACGAAACCGTAGGTCAGAGCGGATCTATGCTGATGGTGGTGTGCACAGGTACAGCTGTTAGAATCTAAAAGCGAAAACTATTATCACGCTACGTTACATGCAAAAAATAAGGCGCGGTTCCGTCGTGGAACTGCGCCTTATTTTTTGTGTCAGGCATCACCCTTTCGGGCGAAACTGCCTTTACGGATTACTTCTGCAACGAAGCGGGAAGCATGATAATCGTTGACGTATTGGGCTTCTTAAGAAGGGTCTTCTTCACGAACTTCTGGATGTCCTTAGAGTTAAGATTGTTGATAATCTTTTCGTAGTCCTTCTGACCATCCTTACCCCATTCTACCTTTTCAATAATGAGGTTCTGCCAGTAAGCGTTTTCGCGCTGGTTGTCAGCGTACTGCTTGAGTTCAAACTTCTTAATCTTGTCCAATTCTTCGTCAGTCACGCCCTTCTGAGCAATATCCTGAATGCCGATTTCCATAAGGAGGAGCACAGAATCGCACTTTTCGGGAGTGAAGGGGCATACAATCTGAAGTGTGTATTCATCGTCTTCACCATATGAGAGGTCTGCCTGTGCCTGAACGGAATAAGAGAGACCGCCATCCTCACGGATGCTCTTCAAATAGCGTTGTGAGAGCACGTCACCGAAAGCGCCGATTGTGAGAGCGTCTTTAAGTGTGTACTTCTTCTGACCGTGCCAAATCTGAGCGAGGAATGCCTGAGGCGTTTCCATTTCGCGGAAGAAACGATTCTCAACTACGCCCTTGCGTGCGTCAATGCCGAGGTCAACAAAGTTTTCGCGCTTTGCCACACTGGGAAGTGATGCCACGTAAGTCTCAACCATCAATCGGAGCGAGTCAACGTTGAACGCACCAGTTACGTAGAAGTTGAAGTCGCCAGCAGAAGCGAAGCGTTCTGAGTAGATGCGCTTGATTTCTTCGTAACTCATCTTGTCGAGGTCTGCCATAGTAAAGGGACGCTGACGCTCTACGCCGGGATAAAGTGTGCTTAAGATAGAGTCGCTCCAAGCCTTCTGAGGCAACTTAGAAGCATTGGCGAGCTGGAGACGCTGATAGTCCATGAAGTTCTTGTAAGCGTCGGGGTCGTCAGCGGGTTTCTGGAAATGGAGATAGAGCAATTCGAAAAGCGTACGCATATCCTTGGGAGTAGCATTACCTGAAATGTGCTCCATTGTGCCACCGAGCGAAACAGATGTGCTTACCTGCTTACCAGCAAGCTTCTTCTGAAGTTCAACTGAGGTAAAGTTACCCCAACCTGTTGAATTCATAATGCTTCCTACCATACGCGCGTTCATAACATCCTTATCCTTCACCAAAGACATACCTCCGAAACTTTCAGCTCGGAGAAGCACCTGCGCATCATTGAAATCTGTCTGACGGAAATAGACATTCGCACCATTAGAAAGCGTCCACTTTGTATAACCAAAGTCAGCCGCTTCTTCCTTCAAGATACGACCCTTTGCAGGAATCGTGGGAACGAGAGGTTCATTCTTTACGTTGTCAACATAAGCCGCAAGGTCAGCGCTAACTGCTGCATTCACGGCATTCTTCATGGCATCAACCGTGGGAATTACGACATCGTCCTTTTCGGGATACATAGCGAAGAACACGAAATTCTTTTCGGTGCTCGCCGCCAACTCTGCCATGAGTTGAGAATAGACTTCTGTGGGAAGGTTTTGGAGTAATTGCTGATACATTTGGTAAGTAGTAGCAATATCCATAGCAGGCGAGTTGTCAAGGAAGTGACGCACGTACCAGTTTACGTAAGTTTCGTTCTTCTGCTTGTCGCGGTTCTGATAGAGGCGCTCTACAGAGCTGAGGAGATTCTCTTGCGCACGGAACTTTTCTGTACCTGTGAAACCATGACGCACTGCGCGCTGCACTTCTTGCATTACTTCCTGAACAGCTTCGGCATCCTTGCCGGGCTTAGGCATAATGCTCACGGTAAATGCGTTAACGGTCTTTGCAACAATCATGTTGCTATAACCAACTCCCGCACCGATGAAATTACATTCGGGTTTCTGAGCCAATTCTTCGAGACGGCTGTTCAACATTGAGGAAATCATTGTTGTAGCCAAGTCCATCACAACACCAACTTGCGTATTGCGCATTTCGAGAGGGAGAGGTTCGTGCTTGAAATAGATAGAGATGCTTGCACGATTGAGTTCCTTGTCCTTGTCAATCACGTAGATGGCCTGTTCATTGTCAGGCACGGGATAGTATTCGTAAGGCGCAGCATTTTCGGGCATCTTAATCTTGCCGAATACGTCTTTCACCTTTGCTTCAAGCGCAGCCGCGTCAATATCTCCCACAATGATGATACCCTGAAGGTCGGGGCGATACCACTTTTGGTAATAGTCGCGAAGTTCTTTGTGAGCGAAGTTTTCAACTACCTCCATCGTGCCGATTGGTAAGCGATAAGCGTAACGGCTTCCGGGCATGAGGAGCGGGAAAGCGCGTTCGTAGATACGCATAGCGCCAGAGTTGCGCATGCGCCACTCTTCCTTGATTACACCACGCTCCTTGTCGATTTCTTCTCCGGGAAGCGTAAGACCAGCTGCCCAGTCGTAGAGAATGTTAAACATACCCTCAACATTTTCGGGCGTAACGGGAACATCGCTAATGTTGTAAACGGTTTCATCACACGCTGTGTAAGCATTAAGATTGTAACCAAACTTCACACCAATGCTTTCGCAATACTTTACAAGGTCATCGCTGCCGGGGAAGTGTTCTGAACCGTTAAAACACATATGCTCAAGGAAGTGCGCAAGCCCGCGCTGGCTGTCTTCTTCTTGAACAGCACCAACCTTCTGAGCGATGTAAAAGTCGGCAAGTCCCTTTTGTTCCGCATTGTGGCGGATGTAGTAAGTTAACCCGTTTTCAAGTTTACCATAGCGTACTTCAGGGTCCAAGGGAAGTTCAGGAATCTGTTGTGCTACAGCATTTGTTGAAAACACAAGGGCAAACAAAAGACTGAAAAGTTTAATAATGTTTTTCATATCTAAGTTATTAATAAAATTGTGTTGCTAAAAATCGGGGCAAAGGTACATATATTTATATAAATAAAGGAGTATTGCCCCCTTTTTTAACGAATATTAAAGAAACTATGTTAAAAATGAGGATCATTTGCTTTTAAATTCGTATGTTTGCAAATGGAGTGTTTTTCAAACTCCTTTGGAACCCGCTGTTTCTGAGACAAAAACAAGCCGCTCTCACACAACTGAAATACTTCCTCAAAGAAGCGCCCTTAAGTTACTAATTGTGCGCCTTAAGTCTTAAAGAATTTTCATTAAAACAGAGTTTGTTTTTGCGCACAGTCAAAGGTTCCTAACAGTCAGCATTTCTACATTCATTGCATAACTCAACACCCTATACGTATGTCAGTTTCTTCTAACGTGGCGTCAATCCGCCATTGGCTTAACATTGAGAATGTCGAGGCCATCATTATCCCTTCAACCGATCCGCATAATAGCGAGTACACTCCCGAACATTGGAAGGCGCGTGAGTGGGCTACGGGATTTAATGGTTCGGCAGGAACGGCGGTTATCACTAAGAACAGCGCGGCACTCTGGACCGACTCGCGCTATTTCATTCAGGCGGCACACCAGTTGGCTGACACGCCCTTCACATTGATGAAGGAGGGGGTGGAAGGCACACCTACGATTCTCGAATGGTTAGAGTCGGAATTGCATACGGGCGACACGGTGGCGTTCGTGGGAGAAATGGTGAGCATTGCGCAATTTGAAGAATGGACGGCTACTGAAAAACTCAACCTTCAGTCGGTGGAAGACCCCTTTGACTATCTCTGGAACGACCGTCCCGCAACGGAATGCCAGCCCATGCGTATTCATTTTGAGCATTTGGCGGGCGAGAGCGTGGCAAGCAAATTAAATCGCATTCGTGAGGCGTGTGGTATGACGGAGGGCACTTATCTTTTGATGAATGACCTTTCGGAAATTGCGTGGACCTTAAACTTACGCGGGGCTGACGTAGCCTATAATCCCGTTTTCCTTTCCTATCTCCTGATTTACTCAAAGGGTGCCATCCTCTTCGTAGATAAGCGCAAGTTGACGCCTGAAGTGAGCGAATATCTCAAGGAGACGGGTGTGAAAGTGCGTGATTACAATGGACTCCGGACTTTCATTGCTGACCATAACGACCGCGACCAATATTATATGTTGCCCCAAACCATCAGTTACGATGTTGTGCATTATGCAGAGCGACTTGGGGTGGATTATGACATTATAGAATGTCCCGTTGAAGCAATCCGTATGATTAAAAACCCTGCTGAACAAGAGGGATTCCGACGCGCGATGGTGAATGACGGCGTGGCGATGGTGAAGTTCTTACGCTGGTTGGACGAAAACGTACCCAGCGGTAAGATTACGGAACTCGATGCCGAGGAAAAGTTAAACGCCTTGCGCCAAGAGCATCCCGAATTCCGCGGATTCTCATTTGCGCCCATCATGGGGTATGCTGCGAATGGCGCTATCGTACATCGCGAGGCGTCTCCCGAAGATAATAGCACCTTGCTCCCAAAGGGATTGTTGCTTTGCGATAGTGGTGCGCACTATCGTAGTGGGACGACCGACATTACGAGAACCATTGCGCTCGGAGAGGTTACTGCCGAAGAGCGTAAGGCATATACCCTTGTCCTGAAGGGACATATTGCCCTCGCAAAGTGTTGCTTCCCCGAGGGAACTACGGGCATTCAGTTGGATTTGGCAGCCCGTTACGCGATGTGGCAACATGGTTACGATTTTGGCCATGGTACGGGTCACGGAGTGGGAACCCGTCTTTGCGTTCACGAAGGTCCTCATCAGATACGTAAGAATGTGCGCCCCTGCACCTTGATTCCTTTTAAGGCAGGTATGACCATTACCAACGAACCGGGAATCTATGTGGAAGATAAGTTTGGCATCCGCATCGAAAACTTACTTTTGACCATCGAAAAGGAACAGAATGTCTTTGGCAAGTTCCTCGCATTCGAGACATTGACACTCTGCCCCATCGATGTGCGACCCATTGACTTCTCCATGCTTACGGCGGAAGAAAAGGCGTGGTTGAACAATTACCATGACTCTGTGCGCACCGCATTAATGCCACTCCTCAGCGACGCTGCCGACCAAAAGTGGTTGGAAAAGGCAACTGAAAAGATTTAAGGAAAACCTATTTATTAGAACATCCCAAATAAAGATACCCCAGGGTAATGCTCCTATCGCAGCATGTCCTGGGGTTTAATTTATTATTTAAGTTTCGTAAATGCTCAACTTCTTAGGTTTTAAGGTTTAAGGTTATAAGGTCTTAAGGTTTACCATTCGGTTTACTTACTATTCGTTTATAGGAACAAAGTGGAGAAACACGCGCCTGACGTACACTCTTTTTTTGACATAAGAACAAAAGAACAGAATTTAAATATGTACTTATGTTCTTCTGTCTAAAACCTCCTAACACGTGGGTTACATACGAGCGAAGCAATGTCTGTCTCTGCGTGATTTTTTTATTAGACAGTCATAATTTAAATCCTAATGCACGCATAAATATCTAATAAGTCTGCAACTATTTTATGACTTACACAAAACAAAGTTACTCTTAAGCGCAACGATGTTACTTATTGTTTCGCTTAAGAGTAACTTTATTTTAGGAAAGTCCGAACTATTTTCGAGGGATTCAGGAACGCTTGTGTTTCCAACGCTTATGCGACCACAACCAATACTCAGGCTGGCGACGAATCATGCTTTCGAGTTCACGCGTACAAATTTCTGAAATTTGGAAGTCGGGATAAGTCTTCGGTTCTTCCGTAATGGGCGTAAACGTGCCACAATAATGACCGCGCGAAAGTCGCTTGATGTCAAGGAAGAATATGGCGGCGTTCACCTTTTTGGCAATGCGTTCGGTGCCTGTGAAAATTGGGGTGTCCTGATTGAGGAAGTCCATCCACAGATGCGCATTTTCGGGGCGTGGAGTTTGATCGGCAACGAAGCCAATGACACTCTTCCGTCCCTCAGCCTTAAGGCGCATGATTTCACGCAGAGCGTCGTACTTCGATATGCATTTTGCGCCGTGGTGTTCGCGCATTTCGATGAAGAGTTCGTCCATTGTCTTGTTCTTCAATGGGCGATAGAGTTCCCCAAGTGTCGTTCGGGGATGGAGCCAAAGGGGAAGCGAAGAAACCCATTCCCAATTGCCATAGTGTCCGAGAAAGACAAACACAAAATCATGGGTATCGAGCGCACTATCTACTGCCTTGCAATTTTCAAACTGCATGTGGCGCATCATTTCTTCAGGCTTAATGGTGAGCAACTTAAGTGATTCTACACCATAGTCACAAAGAAAGTGATAGAAGCCCCGTTCAATCTGTCGCAACTCCTTCTCAGACTTCTCAGGAAAAGAGTTTTGGAGATTCATGCGTACCACACGACGGCGATACTTTATAACATAGTAGAGCACTACGTAGATAAGGTCGGAAATGAGGTAAAGCACTCCGAACGGCAGTCGTGAAAAGAGGCGAAATAGGGATTTTTTCATAACAATCAGGGGGAATGAAGGAGGGAGAGACGGACATGGCGCAACCACTGTTACAATTCAAAACCAGTGAGTTGCAATCGCGAATTAATCCGTGGTTATCTCTCCGCGCAAACTTTGACTCATCATCTCGACAATCGCTTCGCGAGAATAGTTATTGCCCAACAGGAACATGAGTTTGGCAATCATGCTCTCGGGAGTGGAGTCATAACCGTTCAAGACTCCCGTCTCAATGAGTTGGAGTGAGGTTTCGTAAAGTCCCATTTCCACACGTCCCTTCGAACATTGCGTAATGTTAACCACGATAATACCCTTCTCGGTCATCTTCTTCAATCGCGTCACGAGCCATGGGCGCTGAGGAGCATTTCCGGCACCGTAAGTTTTGAGAATAACAGCTTTCAAGCCCTTTACTTGAGGAATCAAGTCCACCACTTCTTCACGAATGCCGGGGAAAAGCGTAAGGAAGACCACATGATTGTCAAGCAAGTAATGTACTTTGAAAGGTTTTGACGGGTCAGGGCGACGTATGAGATGCGCTTCGTATTTAATGTGAATGCCCGCCTTGGCGAGGGGTGGGAAATTGTAACTTCGGAAGGCGTTAAACCCTTCGGCGTTGATTTTTGTGGTACGGTTGCCACGCATCAAGGCACTTTGGAAGAAAATGCACACTTCGGGCACCATGGGTTCGCCTTGTGCATTGCGCGCAGCCGCAATTTCGATGGAAGTCAAGAGATTTTCCTTGCCGTCAGTGCGGAGTTTACCGATGGGTAACTGAGAACCGGTCACGATAACGGGTTTGCCGAGGTTTTCCAACATAAAGCTGAGCGCCGAAGCGGTGTACGACATCGTGTCTGTGCCATGTAGCACAACGAAACCGTTATAGTTGTCGTAATTATCCTCAATCATCTTTGCGATTTTCACCCAGTAGTGTGGCTCCATGTCAGAAGAATCGATGGGCGACTCAAAGGTTATTGCATCAATGTTGAAGTTAAATCGCTTGAGCTCGGGCACGTGGTGGCGAAACTGATCCATATCGAAATTTTCGAGCGCCCCAGTCTCGGGATTCTCAATCATTCCGATAGTACCACCAGTGTAGATTATAAGTATTGAAGTCATAAGCAGTTAAAAGACTCTGCAAAGTTAAGATTTTTTTAGAAATTATGAGGATTTTAAACCCACCTAAAACAATAACTCACTTAGCAATTCTTATTTGAGACTTAGAAAAAACAATTTGAGACTTAGGAAAAACAATTTGAGACTTTGTTCTGACCCTATGTTTCCTACGGATTTTTAAACGCTTAAGAATCTTTAAAGTATTTCTTTCCAAACACACTTTTAGACAGCCTTTTACGCCCAACACCCCTCTTCATGTGAAGCAAGTGAAACCTGCGCATTCCAACTCTTATTATTTTAAGCAGCATATCAGTTATTTTCACCGCCATAACACTCACTAAGTATATTTTTTTTCGTATCTTTGCCACAAACTATGGGTGAATCATGCCCATAAGTCTCTTACGTAAAGAAAACAACAAATTTAAGATATGGAAAACAACAAACTAAACACTGCTGAATCGGAAAACGAATTGCAATTCACCGATCTGATGAAGATTTGCTACGGACACCTCAAATTAAATTGGGGATGGTTTGTGCTTTCAGTCATTGTGTGTTTAATTGGTGGTTACATCTACCTCCAACGTCAACCTCGCATCTACCAAAGTCAGGCTGTGATGCTTATTGAAAACATGGACCCATCAGGAATGGGCAGTTTCGGTAGAAGCAATCGTGGCAACATGAATTCCTTATTGGAACTCAACGGTATTACTGTGGGTGACAACTTGAAGAATGAAATCTTCGTGCTTACAACACGTCGCTTAATGGAGCGCGTAGTTGATAGTTTGGATTTGAACGTAGAATATTCTATCGCTGAATCTCTACATTCTCGTTCACTTTATCGTAGCACTCCCTTCGTAGCAGAGTTTGGCGACAGCGTTCCTGAATTTGTTCGTTTCGAAGTTAAGGTTTTGAGCCCCACACAGTATGAGTTAAGTAAACTTTCTGCTTTGTTTGAAGGTGCTCCCGAACCTACGGAGTTTGAACAGAAACTTACGGGTGAATTTGGCACAGCGCTTGAAACTCCTGTCGGACCTATCTGCTTGACAAAACAGGAAGATATTTTTGCAAGTCTTGAAGACAAGGACGGCAAATTCACACAATGTGAAATCAACGTAAGCAGAAGTTCAATTAAGAGTGCAACAGGCGCTTTCCGTGCCAGAATGTCAGCGTCAGAGTACGACAAGGAAAGTTCATTGATAGTTTTGGCATGTAACGACAATAACGTAGCGCGCGCAAACGATGTTTTGAACGAAATTTTCTTGGCATACAAGCGCGACGCGGTGGAATATAAAAACCGCATTGCCCAAAGCACGGCGGAATTTATCGACAGCAGAATCGATTTGATTTCTAAGGAACTTAACGATGTGGAAGATTCTTACGAATCATTCATGGAAACCAACCACCTTGTTGACCTCAAGATGGATGCATCTGCCTATATCGCAGAAACAACTGAAGCACGTAGACAATTACTTGCTTTGGAAACAGAGTTGGCTGTATCAAAGTACCTCACTGATTACTTAATTCAGCAATCAACAAACGATCAGCCCATCCCCGTTCTCGGAGGTTTGGGCACCGCAAGTAATGCGTTGGCTGCGCAAATCGCAGAATATAACAAGTTAATCATGGAGCGTGCGCGCCGTTCGGATAATGCGTCTTCCGAATCGCCTCGCATTCGTGAATTAGACCGTAACATTCTTGCTCTTAACACATCTATCAAGGCGGGATTGGAAAGCAATATTAAGGCAATCGAACTCCAGCTTGCCGACGCAAAACGCCAGCAAAAGAAGGTGAATGAGCGCATCAATCGTCTGCCTGAAAAGCAACGCGAAGCCATTGATATTGAGCGTCAAAAGGCGTTGAAGGAAGCGCTTTATACTTACCTCTTGAACAAACGCGAAGAAGTGGCCCTCCAGTTGGCGATTGAAGAAGCGAATGTGCGTCTTGTTGAAGAACCAATGGTTACAGGCGGTCCGGTAAGTCCTCGCAGTTCTATGATTCTCTTTGCTAGTTTCATTATTGGTTTGCTCATACCCTCGGGAATCTTGTTCCTCCTTGAGCAATTCAATACTAAGGCAAAGCGTCGCCATGATATTGAAAAGGCAACAAGTGTGCCCATTGTGGGTGAGATTCCTGAATGGAAAAATCACCAAGATGCGCAAACCATTGCGGATGTTAAGTCTGACTCACCTATTTCCGAGGCGTTCCGTGTGTTGCGTTATCAGTTGGATTTCTTCCGCCACAACGCTAAGGTGTATGTTGTAACGTCAAGTACGCCTCACCAGGGTAAGTCATTTACTTCTAAGAACCTCGCAACCGTACTCGGTATGGCGGAAAAGAGAGTTCTTATCGTAGATGCCGACATCCGTAAGCGCTCTATCAGTCGTGCGCTCTCGAATACGAAGCGTCAAGGTTTGACTTCTTATCTTAATGAAGAGGCAGGCACAAAAAGTCTTGCTTCATACGTTGAAAAGGATAGCATCTATCCCGGTGTTGACTTCCTCCCTGGCGGTATTATGCCCCCCAACCCCACAGAGTTGTTGATGTCAGCACGTTTGGAAGAACTTATTGAAGAAGCAAAGCAAACGTATGACTATATCGTTATCGACACTACGCCTATGCTCTCCGTAGCTGACGCAAGCATCGTTGACCGTGTAGCAGACGTGACACTCTTCGTTATCCGCATGGGTATTGAAGAACTTTCGTTCCTCCCACAACTTGACAAGTTGAACCGCGAAAGGAAATTGCGTAACATGGCTCTCGTTCTTAACGACATTGACCTCCGTAAGAGTTACGGATATGGCTATGGTTACGGTTATTCTTACGGTTACGGCTACGGTGAAAACCATGGCAAGAAAAAGAAAAAGGGACTCTTCGGTAAGAAGTAGTAACCTTATCTTCTCAGCATAACAAAGGCAGGGCCAGATGCGGAGTGCAATCAGGGCTCTGCCTTTGTACACACCTAAAAAATAACTTTACGAAGAGCATATCTATAATAGGAAAAACAAAAAGTAATTTCCCGCGCACAATAAGTAACATTGAACACGCAATAAGTAACTTTGTAGTTCCTTAAAGGTTAGGAAGTTTAAGATTTTGAGGTTAAGAGGTTTGAGGTTCTGAAGTAAGACGTTGAGGTTTTGAAGTCAAGAAGTTTAAGGTTCTGAAGTGACCCAACCATTCGCCAAGACTGCGACCCACGAACCCAAACGTGCACGCTGAAATTACCTACTCATTATATTATATATACGCGTACGCATACAATCGTTCATTAAAAAATAACATAGCCCCACGCTATACCATTATGATGACAGCAAAAGAAATACGTGAATCGTATAAAAAGTTTTTTGAGCAACAAGGTCACCTCATTGTGCCCTCTGCTCCCATGGTCATTAAGGATGACCCCACACTCATGTTCACTAACGCTGGTATGAACCAGTTTAAGGACATCATCCTTGGCAATCGCGAACCCAAGTGTCGCCGTAAGGCCGACTCACAAAAGTGTTTGCGCGTAAGCGGT
>CALCUV010000100.1 GCA_937906765.1 uncultured Prevotella sp. | reverse complement strand
CTCGCATAGCAATTTTGAACCCGGAGCCGAATTCTGCAAAATCCCGGATGGCACTCAGTCGCTTCTCCGCCACCTCGGTCAGATTCTTATCTGGCTTGTAGGTGAAATAAGCATAAGCATGGCGGGTGGGACGACCAACACGGCCTCGAAGCTGATGGAGCTGAGAGAGTCCGAAGCGGTCGGCATTTTCTATAATAAGTGTGTTGGCGTTGGGAATATCAATACCGCTCTCTACGATAGTTGTAGAAATCAGCACGTCGTAGTCGTAGTTGACAAAGTCAAGAATGACCTTTTCCAACTCCGCCGGAGGCATCTGTCCGTGCCCAACAGCTACGCGTGCATCAGGCACGTATTTTTCTACGATAGCCTTGAGGTGGGGCAACTGGGATATGCGATGCGTCACGAAATACACCTGTCCGTTTCTGCTCATCTCAAAGTTCACGGCATCACCAATCACCTCGCCATTGAAAGAGTGAATCTCTGTCTGAATAGGGTGGCGGTTGGGCGGCGGAGTCTGAATTGTAGAGAAGTCACGAGCGCCCATGAGTGAGAACTGAAGTGTGCGCGGAATAGGCGTTGCCGACATGGTTAAGGTATCAACCGACACCTTCATCTGGCGCAGTTTTTCCTTTACGCTTACTCCAAATTTCTGTTCTTCATCAATGATGAGCAGTCCGAGGTCTTTAAACTTCACCGCCTTGCTCACCAATTTGTGCGTGCCGATAATAATATTGATATTGCCGGCTTCGAGTTCACGCAAAATTTCATTTGTTTGCTTCGTGGTGCGAGCGCGACTCAGGTAATCCACCTTTACGGGGAAACCTTTGAGGCGCTTGGCAAAAGTCTTGTAATGTTGAAGCGCGAGTACGGTGGTCGGTACGAGCACTGCCACTTGTTTACTGTCCGCCACGGCTTTCATGGCGGCACGAATGGCGATTTCGGTTTTACCAAAACCCACATCGCCACACACCAGTCGGTCCATAGGGCGCTGTTGTTCCATATCCGCCTTCACCTCTTGGGTAACCTTGAGTTGGTCGGGCGTATCCTCGTAAGCAAAACTTGCTTCGAGTTCCTGTTGCATAAAACTATCGGCGCTAAAAGCAAAACCCTGTTGCTCCTTACGCTGAGCATAGAGGCGAATCAAGTCGCGCGCAATGTCCTTAATCTTCTTCTTCGTGCGCTCCTTGAGCTTCTCCCAAGCGCCCGTACCCAAGTGACTCAAGCGAGGCGGTTCGCCCTCCTTGCCTTTATACTTCGACACCTTATGAAGCGAGTGGATGGAAACGAAAACCACATCGTCGTTTTTATACACCAACTTGATGAGTTCCTGTTGCTCACCATTGGCACCAGGCATACGCACCAATCCCGCAAACTGACCTACACCGTGATCCACATGTACGACATAATCACCAGGTTCAAACTGCATGAGTTCCTTAAGCGTTAGCGCCAGTTTTCCGTTTCGTGCGCGGTCGCTCTTGAGGTTATATTTGTGGAAACGGTCGAAGATTTGGTGGTCGGTAAAGAGGGCGATGCGCAAGGTTTCGTCAATAAATCCTTCGTGAAGGGTATGCAAAATGGGCGTAAAGGTAAGCGCTTTTCCCATGTCCTCAAAGATGGTGCGCAGACGCTCCGTTTGCTTCTCGTTATCGGCAAGAATGTGAAGGTCATAACCATCTGCTTTCAACTGTCCGAGTGTGGAGCGAAGAAGTTCAAAATTCTTGTGAAACAAGGGTTGGAGTTTTACGTCGAAACGCACAATGGCGCCTGGCGTAGTGCTGGACTTGTTGCCAAATTCAAGGCGCTGACAACGCGCTAATTCTCGAAGCACCGACGCTCCGTTTGCCAAAACAAACTCGCTCTGGAACTGTCGGCGGATTTCAGCAGCTTCCATTTCCGAAGTAGCTTCGCGCTCAATAATGGCTTGTGCTGCAAACCCTTCGTTGTAAGTGGCGTCAATACGTTCGCCGATGTAGAGAAAATCGCGTGTGAGTAAGCAAGATCCCTCAGGAAGAAGAGCGGGAAAAGGTACGAGATGACGTTCCGTTTTTGAGATTTCGGGCACAATCTTCACCACCTTTTTGCGCTCCTTTGAGAGTTGGGTTTGCACTTCAAAGGTGCGGATGGAATCAACCTCATCACCAAAGAAATCAAGTCGGTAAGGGAGTTCGCTGGAATACGAAAATATATCCACAATACTACCACGCACGGCATATTCTCCGGGTTCATACACATAATCACGGCGATGGAAGCCAAGATCCTTCAAGCGCTCTGTCAATTCCGTGACATCGTATTCTTTACTTTCCTCAATCTCCACCGTATTCTCCTTCAAGGTTTCTCCGGATGCCACACGTTCTGCCAAGGCTGTGGGGAAGGAAACAACGAACAACGGACTTTCACCCGCATAACTGGAGAGGCGACTGATAACATCCGTGCGCAAAATCTCATTTGCCGCATCGCGTTGACCGTATTTCACCGCGCGTCTGTAGCCTGAGGGTAGAAACACCGCATGTTCCTCACCCACGAGTTGAAGCAAGTCATGATAAAAATAACCCGCCTCTTCCTCATCATTGAGTACGACCATATAGACACACTTACGCCCCGCTTGCATTGCTGCAACGGCAAAGCAAACGGGGGCAGAGGAAGCCTGCATTCCCTCACAGTAGATGGAGGGCTGGCGTTCGTCAATGAGGCGCGTGAGTGCCTTTACTTGTGGATGTTTTTGAAATCTCGGGAGGAGTGCACTGAGTTGCATGATGAGGTGCGTGAGTTACTTCTGTTCTTTACTGGGATACGGAAGTTTCTTGATGATAGAATCGGTTTGTGCCGCAGGCAAATTATACTCCTGTATTAGGATGTCGCGACAAATGCTGAGGTCATGGTTCTCAATCTCTGCCTTTGCCAACTCATAAGCCTTCACTAACAACGTAATCTGTTGGACTTTCTTTGAATTTCGAGGGTAAACGAGTTGCATGGCTGTTTCTGGAAGAACAGCATCTTCCTTCAAGATCTGATGTCCATTAAGTACCGCCCAATAGGCTTGCAAATAAGGGAGCACAGCTGCCTCAACCTGACGATTGGTCAGCATATCGGCGCGCAACCAAAGGTCATTGATTTGAGGAAAATGGACATCCTCACGCTTCATTCCTGCCTGAGTTAATGCATGCAAGCAAAAGGCCTCAGCACCACTGTGTCGAGAAATAGCAATCGTGCGATTGTTCAAATCGTTCACGCGTTTCGCTCCAAGTTCTTTCGAAACAACAAGCGCATATCTTGCATCAATCTTCAGTTGTGCCGAAAGTCTATGCCCCTTTCTTGTATAGTCAGCAAAGCGTGTGCGGTCCATCATACAGACATCGACTGCGTTGTTCAGCAATGCCGTGTCGCAATCAAATTGTGCCATATAGGGAAGAATATTAATCACAATCCCTAAAGAATCACAGATTCCCGCTTGCTTGGCATAGTAAATGGGGAGCGCCTCAAGCGTGGGGAGCACAGCAACTCTCAAATCATAAGCAATACTGTCATGTGACGCGCCAGCATCTTCCGCAGAAGTTTCTGTATTTGCAGAATTGCATCCCGCCACAAGACTTCCTCCCACAAGAAGTAGCATCGTAATAAGCACACTAAAATGTTTTGCTCTTGTCATAATAGTGAAAAATAAACGAGGGGCAAGTGTTGCCACCAGCCCCTCCGTTATATGAAATAGTTGTTAAGGTGTTAACCTACTTCTGAGTAAAATATTAACCCTTAATTGCAGCGATACCGGGGAGAACCTTACCTTCGATAGCTTCGAGGAGTGCACCACCGCCAGTTGAGATGTAAGATACCTTGTCAGCCATGCCGAACTTGTTGATGCAAGCTACAGAGTCACCACCACCGATGAGTGAGAATGCACCGTTAGCAGTTGCTTCAGCGATTGCTTCAGCGATTGCCTTAGAACCAACAGCGAAATTGTCCATTTCGAATACACCAGCAGGACCGTTCCAAAGAATTGTCTTGGCGGGAACAATAGCAGCAGCAAATGCCTTACGAGCTTCGGGACCTGCGTCAAGACCTTCCCAACCAGCGGGGATTTCCTTAACGGGGAGGATCTGAGTGTTGCAGTCGTTCTTGAAGTCATCACCAGCAACGCAGTCGTCAGCAAGTACGAGGTTTACGCCCTTTGCCTTAGCCTGTTCGATGATTGAAAGCGCGAGTTCAAGCTTATCGTTTTCGCAGATAGAGTTACCAACTTCACCACCCATTGCCTTAGCAAATGTGTAAGTCATACCACCGCAGAGGATGAGGTTATCCACCTTGTCCATAAGGTTTTCTATGATACCAATCTTTGAAGAAACCTTAGAACCACCCATGATTGCAGTGAAGGGACGCTTGATGTTAGAAAGGATGTTATCAACAGCAGTAACTTCCTTTTCCATCAAGTAACCGAGCATCTTGTGGTCAGCGTCGAAACTGTCAGCAATAACTGCTGTAGAAGCGTGCTTACGGTGAGCTGTACCGAATGCGTCGTTTACATAGATGTCAGCGTAAGAAGCAAGCGTCTTAGCAAATTCAGCCTGCTTGCCCTTCATTTCTTCCTTAGCCTGCTTGTAAGCGGGATCTTCCTTGTCGATGCCAACGGGCTTACCTTCTTCTTCAGCATAGAAGCGGAGGTTTTCGAGAAGGAGAACGTCGCCGGGCTGAAGCGCAGCAGCAGCTTCCTGTGCCTTAGCGCAGTCGGGAGCGAACTGTACCTTTACGCCGAGCTTTTCAGAAACAGCGTCAACAATCTGAGAGAGCGAGAACTTAGCATTCACCTTACCCTTGGGCTTACCCATGTGGCTCATGATAATGAGTGAACCGCCTTCAGCAAGCACCTTCTTCAATGTGGGAAGCGCACCGCGGATACGAGTGTCGTCAGTGATGTTACCATTTTCGTCGAGGGGTACGTTGAAGTCAACACGTACAATCACCTTCTTACCTTTGAAATCACAAGTGTCGATTGTCATAATGTTTATAAATTAGAAGTTAAATAATTGAGTTCTGTTATGACACAAAGACGATAATACGCTTTGCGTTGCGAAGTTAACGATTATTTTTTAGATAACAAAAAGTTAGACAAGTTAAGTTTTGCGATAGTCGCTCAATTAAAGAATTATTGGCTTTTCATTCATGCTAAACAACCTATAAATCAGCATTAAAATTAAGGTTTAAAGAATTTAAATTGTTTGAGACTTTGTTAAAATACTTTGAGGTTTAATCTTACCTAAAAGAGGGTTTGTAAATTAGTTTTCAAAAAGTCACAGCGTTTTGCCTAAAAAAATGTAATTTTGAAGTCGAAAAACGAAAACCCTGATTATGATATTACAAGCATCTTTCCTACCCGATTGGTTAACTTTTTGGCAAACTGAAAACTATGAGTTTTCTGCAACTCAGAAATGTTTTATTATTCTGTTTATCATTCTGTTTTCTTTTGCCTTAGACTGGGTGTGTAAACGCATTTTGGCGCCATTAGCCAAAAAAATTGCACTGCGTACGGAGTCTAAGTGGGACGACTATTTATTGAATGACGATGTACTTTCCAAAGTGTGCCACCTTGTTCCCCCCGTTGCGGCATACGTGATGATGTCCTTCGCCTTTTCACGCGAACAGGCTTTGCTTGACATGGTCTTTAAGGTGTGTTGGATATACATCGTAGTGATGACTGTGCGCCTTGTATTCTCCGTGCTTGATTCTGTTTACACCATGTCGAATGAACATGAGCAGTATAAGCACCGTTCGCTGAAAGGTTTTTATCAGATGCTCAAATTGTTGGTGGCGTGTATAGCCGTCATCATTATCATTAGCGAACTCATAGGCAAGAGTCCGATTGTGATTCTCACCGGTCTTGGTGCAGGAACTGCCATTCTCATGCTCGTGTTTCAAGACTCAATTAAGGGACTTGTGGCGGGCATTCAGCTCACGGCCAATGATATGTTGCGCCCTGGCGATTGGATTACGGTGCCAAAATATGGCGCAGACGGCGACGTGATAGAAGTAACGCTCACAACAGTAAAGGTGCGCAACTGGGATAAAACAATAACCACCGTTCCGCCTTACGCACTGGTGAACGATTCGTTCCAAAACTGGCGTGGCATGTTTGAAGTTGGTGGGCGACGTGTAAAGCGTTCGGTGAATATAGACATGAATAGTGTGCGCTTTTTGACCGCTCAGGAGTGGAAACAATTTTCTAAAGAACCCTGGATGGAGGGATATGAACATGCGGAAGGAGAAGAAGTGAACCTCTCACTCTACCGCCAGTACATCACACACTATTTAAAACATCACCCCAAGGCGCACCAAGAAATGACCCTACTTGTGCGCCAACTCCAACCCACACCGCAAGGACTACCTATTGAACTCTACTTCTTCTCTGCCGACACCGCTTGGTTACGCTACGAAGCACTCCAAGCAGAAGTCTTCGACCACATCATCGCTGTAACCCGCCGTTTCGGTCTCTCCGTATTCCAGAGTCCCTCAGGCATGGATTTGCAACAGCGTTTACGTGGGTAATGAAGATTTCATATATACATAAAAAACTACTTAGTGCTGCATCAACAGTCCTAAGTAGTTTTTTTATTGAGCAAATAGTCAGAACGTATTAGCGTTTCTTAAAAACTTGACTTAATCCCTTGGCACCCAATATCGCAAGTCCGCAATATTGAAACAGTTTTGCCAACCCAAAACAAATTGTCCACAACGCAACTTTCCATTCCGCACTAATGGGCAAGGCAAATTGTGCAAACGAAATAAGGTAAAAGGGAATGCAACTTGCCGTGACTATCACGCCCACCCAATAGGGCAAACGATTCAGCCACCGCTTTGTTGCAGAAATTTTAGTGCGAAGGGTTGTGGGGATTTTCATGATTGAAAAGGCATCTGTGAAAGCCATGTTTCGCCTTGTGTTGCCGAAACAAATCTGTTGAATTGAGGTATAAAACCGCCTGATTCCGTTTGGTCATAGGGAACCTACTGCGTGCCTTGCCCATAAGTCCTTCATCAACGCTAAGTCCCCTCGCACTTCACCTAAGATGAGATAATCATCTTGATGATTCAAGGTGTCGTGATAGATTTGCTGAGCTTTGTCAGTGTCTTTTTCGGCAAAAAGGGCGTAAGCAAAGAGGACGCGTTGCTTTGCGGATGAGAATCGAGCGTTATTTCTTACGTAGTCAGCCTGTTCTTTTGTCCAATATTTATCAATAAATTCCTTACGGTTCTCAGTGAGGAGTTCGGTAAATACATACTCTCCTGCCAGTTCAAATTGTATGAGTTTGGGAAGTTCGTCAAAATGTTGTAGCAAGTCTTCCACGGCTACATGTGCTGCTAAGAAATTTCCCTCGTCGATAAGTCGTGCTTGATGGTTGAGTCGGCTTGCCAAGCGAAGGAAGTCCTTGTAATCATCCACGGGAGAAAAGTCAAACCATTCGGCAGACATTTCGCTCATTCGCTTTCCCTCTGTAGCTGATGCGGCGATCTGTAGTTGGTGTACAAAATCCTTTCTTTTCTCTGGCACACGACAGAGAATCAGTATGTTCATCCCGTCGTTTTGCACCCCTCCTGGACGCATGGGAATCCCGTTTATTACAGCAAGAAACAACCCTACGATAAACATCATCAAACACAGTTCTGTCCACCACATAGAAAGGTTGCATGTCATTAGAAGTGAGAGCGAGACAAGTGCTAACGTGACATTCATCATCACACCTCCAGCATTGTACCAAAAGAAGGGCACGCGCTCTGAGGGGCACTCAGGTGGCAACATCAAACATTGCCCTCCCGTTCCCGCCAGTTTATAACGACGGATTTTTATCCGCCCTTCTCGGCGCACAAAGGCTATACTCGCAATGCGGAATGACGAGAAGCGATAGCCAGTAACTATGCCCATTAATAGGTGACCAGCTTCGTGCAGAACAATGTGCAAGAAAATTGCCACGAACATCGCAACAAAAGCCACCAATATAGGAACCACAAAGTCGATGAGGGGCACATCCCCCAGTTTTCTCATCACATTGACCAGCCCCTCGCGCCCCTCTAAAAGGAACAATGTCCCTCCCACGGCGACAACACCAATCAAAGCACCCATTAGGAGCGACAACACAGACTTTAATATCTTTTCCATTTACTCAACTGATAAATCCAATTTACTACGGTGCAAAAGTAGTTAAATCCTACAAGCCGCGCGAGGTTATAAAGGAGAAAAGAAATCCCCTTCACTATATATTCCCCCTAAAAATAGGTCACCCTTCTTTTGACTCGCCCCTAAGGGCATGCCTTAACTTTGCGCCTCGTACCTTACGAACGCTTCCACGAATCATTTACCGAAGCTTTTGCTTACATGGAAGAACAAGGTTGCAAGTTGGCAGGACCGCTCCAAACTTCCTATATAGACGGAGTATGGAATAAAGCGAACCCCGAAGAATGGTTGTCTATCATTCAGATACCAATTGAGTAAAGTTATTATTGCTGTTCCAAAGTTTGTTAGGCAGTAATAAAAAATATGGAGTGGCAATCCGCGAAGATTGTCACTCCTTTACTATTTCTTAATAAGGTAGAAATTACATCATACCGCCCATGCCAGGACCGCCCATAGGCATTTCGGGCTTGTCTTCCTTCTTGTCGCAGATGACGCATTCTGTAGTGAGGAACATACCTGCTACAGAAGCTGCGTTTTCAAGCGCTACGCGCGTTACCTTTGCGGGGTCAACTACGCCGGCAGCGCGGAGGTCGCAGAAGGTGTCGTTCTTCGCATTGTAACCGAAGTTGCCTTCGCCTTCACGCACCTTATTTACAATCACAGCACCCTCAACACCTGCGTTCTTACAAATCTGACGGAGAGGTTCTTCGATGGCGCGACGGATGATGGCAATACCCGTTGTTTCGTCGGCATTGTCGCCCGTCATACCTTCGAGCGCTGCTTGCGCACGGATAAAGGCAACACCGCCACCCGTAACGATACCTTCTTCAATCGCCGCACGCGTTGCGCAAAGTGCGTCATCGCAACGGTCCTTCTTTTCCTTCTGTTCGGTTTCAGAAGCAGCGCCCACCTGGAGTACGCACACGCCGCCTGCAAGTTTTGCCTGACGTTCCTGAAGTTTTTCCTTATCGTAGTCAGAAGTAGAGTTGGCGATTTCTACCTTGATTTGGTGAATGCGGTCCGCAATAGCCTGCTTGTCGCCAGCACCATTTACGATAGTGGTATTGTCCTTCGTTACGTTTACCTTCTCTGCCGAACCAAGCATTTCGAGTGTCGCCTGTTCGAGTTTGATACCCTTTTCTTCGCTAATTACGATACCGCCCGTGAGTGTAGCAATATCTTCGAGCATAGCCTTACGACGGTCGCC
>CALCUV010000099.1 GCA_937906765.1 uncultured Prevotella sp. | reverse complement strand
ACCCAATCCCCATGCGGCGGAAGTGCGTTATTATCATCAGAACATCTGGACCTCGCTCGTAGATACTACGGCGGGTAAGGTGGAAGTCTATAACGAAAACTTCTTTACCGACCTCAGCAACGTCTATATGGTTTGGGAACTCTTTGAAGACGGACAGCGCATTGCCAGTGGCACAAACGATTTGAACGTAGCGCCTCAGCAGCGTGCCCTTGTCACACTTGAAGGTTACACCCTCCCCAAATCGAAGGGCGAACTCACGCTCAATGTTTCGTATAAGGAAAAGGTGGCATCGCCCCTCTTACCCACGGGTTACGACATTGCGCGTCAGCAGTTTGTTGTCCAACCTTATGCCTTCCCCAAGGCAGAAGCGCTCCGCTCATCGGCATCCGTTAAGGGCGAAGTGACGAAGCAGGAACAATTAGCCTGTCTTACGCTCTCGGCAGCGGGAATTGACGTGACATTCAATAAGCAGACGGGTTGGATTGACTACCTTGATTGCTACGGAAAGCCTATGTTTGAAGACGGATTCTCACTCAAACCCGACTTCTGGCGTGCACCGACCGACAATGACTATGGTGCAAACATCCAGCAGAAACTTGGTGCGTGGAAACACCCACACATGCACCTCAAGGAGTTTGCGGCTGCGCCCGAAGGTAAGGACTACAACGTGAAAGCGGTTTATGACCTGCGCTCAGTGGATGCTACGCTCACCATGAACTATGTCTTTACCGCCGAAGGCCGACTCATTGTGACGCAAAAGTTACAGGTGAACCCCGATGCCAAACATAAGCCCCAACTTCCCCGTTTCGGGATGCAGTTAGTCATGCCTAAGGATTACGGTTGCCTCAGTTACTACGGACGCGGTCCGATTGAAAACTACGTTGACCGCAAGGATTCGCAGTTCCTCGGCACTTACCAGCAAAAGGTTGCCGACCAATATTGGGGATATGTGCGTCCGCAAGAAAGCGGTAACAAAACCGACGTCCGCACTTGGAATGTAACCGACGTAGCAGGCAAAGGTTTGCGCTTCTACGGCACTTCGCCACTTGAATGTAGCACCCTCAACTTCCTCACTGAGGACCTCGACGGCGGCATGCGCAAAGAAGCGAAACACATGCACTCAGGCGACCTCAAACCCCGCAACTTCACCGTCGTACATATCGCCGACCGCCAAATGGGTCTCGGTTGTATCGACTCATGGGGCGCATGGCCGCTCGGAAAATACTTAATCCCCTATGCCGACCAGGAATTTACGTTCGTGATTGAGGTAAAGTAAGAACTCGGAGTGCTCAGAAAAATCTGAAATCTCAGAAAATTCCGAGCACTCCGCCCACTCTGATAACTACAACAAACACCCTAACCTAAAAACTAAACAATTATGAAAAAAGATTCTATTGGCCACAATGCTGGTCTCGTGTGGAACTTGCTAAATTGCCATTGCTCCCACACACGTGCTGAACTCCTCGCCCTCTCTCACCTTTCGGAAACGGAACTTGCCGAAGCCCTCGGTTGGTTAGCCCGTGAGGACAAACTCATCTTCATCAATGATGATGGCGAAGAGAAAGTCATGCTCAACAATGCGCCTTACTTCTAAACACAAGGTGCTTCAAGAAACTTCAATAGACAGGAAGGACGCGCAGTTTGCACGTCCTTCTCTTTTTTGACAAAAGGACATAAGTGCATATGGTGCATACTACGGATTACCAAGGTTGTTCGACGCAGGATTCCGCACTCCGAGCCCCCTACTTCTCTATACCTCTCCACGAAGCCTGTTTTAGGAAAAACAAAGCGTAATATACGACGCCGAATAAGTATTATTGTGCGCCGTATATTACGCTTTGTTTTGCGGGTTTCAAATTCGCATTGAAATTACTCTCTACGAATACTTTCTACAGGATTCCTGCGCGCCACTTTCAGCGTTTGCCAAGCGATGGAGACAAGGGCGAGGAGGAGCGTAAGGACTACGGCAATGACGATTGCCCACCAGGTGGAACTGATGCGATTTGGGAAGAGTTCTAAGTAAATTTCCGTGCCCTTCAAGATAAGCGGAAGTGAGAGCATGGCTGCCAAAAGCGAGAGGATAAGGAAGGGACGGGCAAGGTGCCAAGAAGCATTCATCACCGTTGCGCCCATCACTTTGCGCAGGGCGATTTGTTTGCTCTGCTGTTCGGTGTAAGAAATGGACATGGCAAACATTCCCAGGACAGAAATAAGCGTGGAGATGCACATAAAGCAGAGCACCATTGCCAACATATTCTCCAAGTTCTTCATGGGTTCGGCAAGAATTTCATCAACAGTGCGCATCTCAAAATCCTTTTCCATTTCCACCATCTCCTTCGTCACGGCGCGACACGTAGCCTGCATCTTCTGCTTCGTGGCAGGGATGTCTTTCATCCCATCTTCCGAAAGTTCCACCAACATGCTGAATGAACGATTCGGATTTATACTTACGGAAATCATATTGTGCCCGTCAGTCATCGGGTTACCACTCACGGGGTCCCAAGAGCGGTAATCTTTAATCACTCCGCATACAGGATAACACGCCGTTCCCTCAATCTGTCCACCCACATTAGGATTTTCGGCAGTGATTTTATAACGGTCGCGCGTGTCTTCCGTAATCCAGTGCTTGTCATTGTCGGGTTCGCAATATTGTTCCACCACTTCAAACCCAAGCATACTCATACAAGTGGTATCCATCCCGGAATAGAACACCCACGAAGTGACAGCCTCGCCCGTTTCACTCTTCTCCTGAATACCATTCGTTTGACAAGCCCACGGACCTTGGTGTATCCACCCCACGCGTTTCACTTCGGGCATCGCCAATAGGCGGTCGTAAATCGGGCGGAGTTGTTCGGTGTAGGTAGAATAGGTCTGAGTAAAAATTTGCACCAATCCTTCCGTACGGTAGCCCATAGGAAGTGTGGCTAAGTGGTGCATCTGCGCCACCATGACTATACCGATGGCAATCAACGCTGTGCTAATCAAGTTTTGAAGCACAATAAACACACGACTAAGGCGCATTTTGCTTTGGAAGCGGAACGAACCTTTCACCACGTCAATAGGTTTGAAGCGCGAAACAATAATTGCTGGAATCAACCCTGCCATGAGCGACACCAATAGCAACAACGCCACGGCGGTGAGGATAGAAACGAGGTCGGAGAAGATGCAGATTTCCGCTTCTAAGAGTTCTTCAAACCAGGGACGGGCAATTACCGCCACCATACAGCCAAGCACGAAGCACCCTGCCGTAAAGACGAACGACTCCATGAGATTGCGCCCCACTATTTGAGACACGGTATCGCCCAAAAGGCGGCGCGTGGCGAGTTCCTTGGCACGTTTTCCGATTAATGCCGTTGTGAGATTGACATAGTTAAACACGGCAGATACCAAGAGCACGATGGCAACGCCCAAGAGTATCCACACCATCTCTTCGCTACCATTACGGAAACCTGAGTTACGTCCGAGCTTGGCAAAGTAGCATTCGCTCAGTGGCGTTAGAGACACACCGCTAATATAGTTGTCATCAATCGGTTCGCGTTTCCAGAATTGCCAGGTTTCTATGTATTTTTCCAACAGGGCATTCTTGGTTTCTTCCACCGAAGCGCCTTTGTGCAACGTGACAAAGATGACGATGCTGCCGAAATTGTCTAACCAGGCACGGCTTTGCTCTTCCACTTTCATGGAGAAGAGAATTTCCACGGGCGAGAAGAAATCGTCGGCGTCGAAATTCTCAACCACGCCCACAATAGTCAAAGGTTCGTCTTGCCCTAACAGACGCAGGGTTTTGCCTATGGGATCGGCATCGGGGAAAGCGCGTTTTGCGAACTCTTCACTCACGAGGATTTCCGTGGGCGACTCCAACACTTTTTCGCGAGCCACACCGCGCAATTCGTAATTGAAATATTGGAAGAAGGTGGAGTCAATCGCCATGGCCTTGGTCGTGAAAGTGTTTTCACCCGCCAAGACATCCCAAGGACGGGTTGCCCCAACGCGCGTAAAACCTTTAATCTGCGGAATCTTTGGGCAAATCTCCGGCCCCGTTCCTACGGTCATTGCTATCATTTTGCTGGACCCAATGACGTAAAGTTCATCATTAAGCGCTTGCGACTTACCCACCATAAATTCTGTTCGAGCATACGAAGCAAACAGAATCACAAAGCCCAGCGCCATGCTCAGACCAAAGGCTTGGATAGCCGTATAAAGTTTGTTACGACTGAGGAATATGAAGTAGGATTTCATTGCTGTAAAATTTTTAAAAGGTTTCATCTAGATTTTCTAGAAGATCTAGAACTTCTAGAGATTCTAGAGATTCTAGAGATTCTAAAGCATCTATTTCTGCTATATCGCCAACTCATTCACTACTTCGCCATCCAGCAAATTGATGGTGCGATGTGCGAAAGCCGCATCGCGTTGTGAGTGTGTCACCATCACAATAGTTGTGCCCTCAGCGTTAAGTTCGGAAAGGAGTTCCATAATTTCCTTGCCGTGCTTGGAGTCCAAGTTACCCGTAGGTTCATCGGCGAGAACGAGTTTCGGTTTTCCCACTACGGCACGCGCAATCGCCACACGCTGTTGCTGACCTCCCGAAAGTTGCTGGGGATAATGCTTTGCGCGATGACTCATATTGACAAGGCGCAGAATTTCCAACACACGCTGCTTACGCTCCGCCTTGGGAAGGTCAAGGTATTTGAGTTGCAAGTCAATGTTTTCCTCCACGGTGAGTTCATCTATCAAATTAAAACTTTGGAAGATAAAACCAATGCGCCCTCTGCGAAGACGTGTGCGCTCACTTTCTTTCTTCAGGGCAACTTCTTCTCCGTTTAACGTATATGTTCCACTATCGGGATTATCCAGCAAACCTAAAATATTGAGCAAGGTTGACTTTCCGCACCCTGAAGGTCCCATAATGGCAACAAATTCACCTTCCTTTACTTCCATGTTTACACCATTCAGCGCCACGGTAACAACTTCTTCCGTGCTGAAGGACTTTACAAGATCTTTTACTTTAATCATAAGTATTGAGTGTTTAGAGGTTATAAGGTTGTGAGGTTTTAAGGCTATCCAGGTCAAATGAAGAAAATAACCTTAAGTCCTTAAAGCGAGGCGACCTCATAACCTTTATTTACACTGCAAATTTAAAGCACAAAAATCTTACCCTCCAAGCATTTTTTGCCTCCAAGAGTGGATTGTATGATTATCACACACCACATTGTATGAATATCATACACTTTACCCATTCACACTGCGGTTCTATAGTAAGATTCTTTGCGCACTCCCTTAAATTTCCCTACTTTTGTAGCACCAAAAAACAAGTTTTTCCCTATGACTGCTTACGACACCTTGCTCGTTGTTGACGATAACCCTGCCGTGCTCACCGCTATCAAGATTGCGCTGGGCGCTTACTTTGCCAAAATCGTGACACTCTCAAATCCCGAGCATATTCTCTTGACGATGAACCAAGAACCCATTGATGCGGTGTTGCTGGATATGAACTTTGCGCCCGGACTTAATTCTGGGCAGGACGGACTCACTTGGTTGAAGAACATTCACCGCACTCACCCCGACATTCCCGTAATTTTGATTACCGCATACGCCGATATAAATTTAGCAGTTCGCGGATTGAAAAACGGGGCTGCTGATTTCGTGACCAAACCTTGGGATAACGAAGAACTCTTACGCACCCTGAAAAGCGCCATCAGCAAAAGCAAGGAAATTGTTCCCCTTGAACAAATCGAGACTGCGCACATCCAACGCGTAGTTGAGAAATGCCACGGAAATATCAGTCGTGCCGCCGAACTCTTAGGCATTACGCGCCAAACCCTTTACGCCAAAATCCGAAAATGACACACCTCGACATGCTCCTTACCCTCGGCGCCGTGGTTCTCCTTGGGTTGGGCTACACCATATATAAATATGTGCGCCACCAATACCTCTTGCGCGACCGTGCCCACCTCATGCGCGAGGCCATTCGCAACAAGGATTTCTCGTTCCGACTTCCCACGAAGGGACTTTCCTTTGGCGAGCGCGCCCTGCAAGAAGTGCTCAACGATTTTAGTGGGTATATCAACACGCTCTCGGCGCAAAAGGAAGTGGAGTCTTGGCAACGCCTGACGCGCGTACTCACCCACGAAATTATGAATGCCGCCACGCCCATCAGCAGTATCACACAGGCCTACCTGTCCGACCCTGCACTGAAAAATACGCCCTACGAAGAGGGCATACGTGCCATTCACACCACCAGCACGGGCATGACGGAGTTTGTAAAAAACTTCCGCAAGATGAGCGCCCTGCAAGAACCCACGCTGACCGACATTCCCCTACTCGACTTACTCCTTTCGCTGAAAAGCATGCACACGGACCTCACTTGGACACTTCAAGTGGCAACAGATGCACGCATCAAGGCGGACGAAAATATGCTTCGACAGGTGCTTGTCAATCTCGTTCAAAACGCTAAGGA
>CALCUV010000098.1 GCA_937906765.1 uncultured Prevotella sp. | reverse complement strand
CTTCAACGCCAGTAGCGATTTCTACGAATGCGCCGTAGTCAGCCATAACAACAACCTTACCTGTTACCTTGTCACCAACCTTGAGTTCTTCGCTGAGAGCATCCCAGGGGTGGGGAGTGAGCTGCTTAAGACCGAGAGCAATGCGCTTCTTAGCTTCATCGAAGTCAAGGATAACAACATTGAGCTTTTGATCGAGTTCAACGATTTCCTTAGGATCGTTTACGCGGCCCCAAGAGAGGTCTGTGATGTGTACGAGACCGTCAACACCGCCGAGGTCGATGAATACACCGTAAGAAGTGATGTTCTTAACAGTACCTTCGAGCACCTGACCCTTCTGGAGCTTAGAAATGATTTCCTGCTTCTGAGCTTCGAGTTCTGCTTCGATAAGTGCCTTGTGAGAAACAACAACGTTCTTGAATTCCTGGTTGATCTTAACGATCTGGAATTCCATTGTCTTACCAACGAATACATCGTAGTCGCGGATGGGCTTAACGTCGATCTGTGAACCGGGAAGGAACGCTTCGATACCGAATACGTCAACAATCATACCACCCTTAGTGCGGCACTTGATGTAACCCTTAACGATTTCCTTAGATTCGAGAGCAGCATTAACGCGATCCCAAGACTTAGAAGCACGAGCCTTATTGTGAGAAAGAATAAGCTGACCCTTTACACCTTCGAGGCTTTCAACATAAACTTCAACTGTATCACCTACAGCGAGTTCGGGGTTGTAACGGAATTCAGAAGCGTTGATGATACCATCGCTCTTGTAACCGATATTAACTACAACTTCGCGCTTGTTAATAGCCTTAACAACGCCGTCAACCACTTCGTTTTCGCTAACGCGACCGAGGGTTGTTTCGTAGGCAGCTGTGAGCTCTTCACGGCTCTGTTCACCTGCTACGTTGCCGCTTTCGAAAGATTCCCAATCGAAATCAGCCAAGGGAGCTACATTCTTTAAATTTTCCATTTGTTTGTTTTGTTTTGAAATTAAACAAGTTAGACATTATGTTTCTTACTTGCGCCTCCACCTCGAAAGGTGAATTTGCAATTCGGGTGCAAAATTACAACTATTTATTTGAATAAGAAAATGTTTCAGTGTCTTATTTTTGAAATATATGCATTTTCTGCTGAGCTTGTGGCGTCGTTTTCTTAGAAAGGACGTTTGTAATAGAGTTGCTAAAAATTATTCCTGACATATTCAAAAATATTTGGGACATAATTTGAAATATGTCCGACATAATTTTTGGGATAATATAGAAGCTATTTCGTGGACTTTGGTTGCTCAACGTGTATAGCAGACGCCTTCAGCGTCATTGATGATTAGTGATTCATAACTTAAGCAATTGCTATATTATTGCAAAAAAATAACCTTATATAATATGGTGTGTTCCCCGAAAAATCGTAAATTTGTGGGTAGAACGTAAAACCTTAATTCTTTACCGACTATGTACACCCTTATTGCCGATAGCGGAAGCACTAAGACCGAGTGGGCGCTCTTGAATGAGCGTCAGATGATTCGTACGCTTACTACGGAGGGGATGAATCCCTTTGTGATGGACAATGCCACCATTCAGCGCATCTTGACGGAGCAATTATTGCCTCGCTTGAGTGAGTTGCGCCCCGAGCACGTGTATTTCTATGGCGCAGGGTGTAAGGACCATCAGATAGGGCGCATGCAGCGCTTGTTGACCGCCGTACTGGGTGCCAAGGAGGTGGAAGTGGCGAGCGATATGTTGGGTGCGGCGCGAAGTGTGTGTGGCAAGTCGGCGGGAGTGGTGTGCATCATGGGCACGGGGAGTAATTCGTGTTTGTATGATGGTGAAAAGATTACGGCTAATGTCTCTCCTTTGGGGTATATCTTGGGGGATGAGGGTAGTGGTGCTGCATTGGGCAAACTGCTTGTAGGTGAGGTCATGAAGGGTGATTTAGGGTATTTGCGTGAGGAATTATTTGAATCGTTGGGTATTGACGAAGCAACCTTAATAGAGCGTGTGTACCGCAAGCCGTTGGCCAATCGCTTCTTGGCGAGTTTGACACCCTTCCTCTACGAATACCTTAATGACGCTAAGGTGCGAAGGGTCGTGGTAGATGAATTCGTGCGCTTCTTCCATCGCAATGTGCGCCATTATGAGCGCCCCGACTTAACCGTGAATTTTGCGGGAAGCATCGCATGGTGGTTTGCCGAAGAACTCAAAGAAGCGGCATCCATCGCGGGGTATAAGATGGGGAAGATTATCCAAAAGCCCCTGGAGGGGTTGGTGGAGTATCACCTTGGGTAGCAATTACAGGTTGATTACAAGGATTTGCATGAGGGGTGTGAATTAAGATTTTCCTTTAGTAAAACAAAAAAAAGGTGTCGCGTCAGCATGGCGCGGCACCTTAATTAATATGAGTTTAAGAAGAAGGGTAGGGAAATGTTAGTTCATTTCATTCTCTTCCTTCATGTCAATTTCTTGTTTATCCTTGTCGTAGAACTTGTATTCGAGGAAGGAGAGTTGTTGGTTGGGAATGAGGTGCACTCCGAAACCGTATTTCAACTTCCAAAGCAATTTACGAGAAAGGATTCCTTTGTTGATGTATGCTTCTACAAATGGATGAATGTGGAGGTAGAACTTCTTTATTTTTAAGCGGTTGACCATCATGTCGATTTTGTTTTCAATCATATCGACAAAGAGGAGACTAGCTTTGATTTTACCTGTTCCACCACACGTAGGACACTCTTCTTCGACATTGATATTCATGGCGGGGCGTACGCGTTGTCGGGTGATTTGCATGAGCCCGAACTTTGAGAGCGGCAAGATGTTATGCTTAGCCCTATCGTGTTGCATGTTTTCGCACATGCGCTCGTAGAGTTTTTGGCGAT